>CATPAM010000533.1 GCA_955651735.1 Candidatus Acidiferrales bacterium
AGCTTTGGCTTTTTCGGTGAGCTCGTCGAGCTGCTTGCGCGAATAGCTTGCGGAGCCGGGCGCGGCGAAGGCAAAAACGTTGCCTTCGATTTGCAGCTTTTCTTTTGCTTCTTGCGGGAAGGCGTCGGTTACTTCGTGAAGTTCCATGCCGAAGCGCAGGTCGGGTTTGTCGCTGCCGTATTTGCGGATGGCGTCTTTGTAGAGCATGTGCGGGAAGGGGCGCTCGGCTTTTATTCCGGCGACGGCGCAGGCGCGCACCATCACGTTTTCGATGACTTCGAAAATGTCGTGCTGGCGCGGGAAGGACATTTCGAGGTCGAGCTGGGTGAATTCGGGCTGGCGGTCGGCGCGGAGATCTTCGTCGCGAAAGCATTTGACGATTTGGAAGTAGCGGTCCAGGCCGCCAATCATGAGGATTTGCTTGAAGATTTGCGGCGATTGCGGGAGCGCGTAGAACTGGCCGTGATGCACGCGGCTGGGGACAAGATAGTCGCGCGCGCCTTCGGGCGTGGAGCGGGTAAGCATGGGCGTTTCGACTTCGATGAAGCCCATTTCGTCCATGACTTTGCGGATTTCGAGGACGATTTTATGGCGCAGGGCGAGATTGCGGTGCGGCTTGGAGCGGCGGAGATCGAGATAGCGGTAGCGCAGACGGGTTTCTTCGGCGGCGTTAATTTCGTCTTCGACGGGGAATGGCGGAGTTTTGGCGTTGTTGAGAATGTGCAGCTTGGTGGCGACGAGCTCAACTTCGCCGGTGGCAAGATCGGGATTGGCTTTTTGGCGCTTGATTACATTGCCTTCGACGGAGACTACGAATTCGCTGCGGGCTTGCTCGGCTTTGGCGTGGGCTTGGGGCTGCGTTTCTTTGTTGAAGACGACTTGGACGATGCCGGTGCGGTCGCGGAGGTCGAGGAAGAGGAGATTGCCGAGGTCGCGGCGGCGATGCACCCAGCCCATGACGATAGCGTTGCTGCCAGCGTCGGAGGCGCGTAGGGCGCCGCAATAGTGGGTGCGTTTTAGGTTGCCGAGAAAATCTAGCACTAGATTGTCTCCCGTTTTGTTTCTGAGTCTTTACTGGTGCAATTCATTTTGCTTGCACAGGCTGAAGCCCGCGCTACTGGTGCCCCTTTTTCAGATAGTCGATTAAATCGGACTCCGATAATTTTTGTTGCGTGCCGTCGGCCAAAGTCTTGAGGGTCCAGAGGCCTTCGGAGACTTCGTTGTCGCCTAGGATTAGGGCGTAGCGCGCGCCTAGTTTGTCGGCTTGGCCTAGGGCTTTGCCGAATTTTTGTTCTACCGGCGGGAGCTCGACGCTGAAGCCGGCTTTGCGAAGGTCTTTTGCGGCGCGGATGGCAGTGGCGTAGGCTTTTTCGCCCATCCAGGCGATGTAGACGTCGCGGCCTTGCTGCACTTGACCTTTGGCGCTTTCTTGCAGGGACAAGATCAGGCGGTCTTCGCCTATGGCAAAGCCTATGCCTTTTGTTGGCGGGCCGCCTAGGAGCTCGACCAAGCCGTCATAGCGCCCGCCGCCGCAGACGGCGTTTTGCGAGCCTAGACCTGGGGCGGTGATTTCGAAGGTGGTGCGCATGTAGTAGTCGAGGCCGCGGACGAGGCGCCAGTTTTCCTGGTAGAGGACGCCGCGGACCTCGAGTTGGCGCTTTACCTCGGCGTAATGCGTTTTGCATTCGTCGCAGAGATGATCGGCGATATGCGGGAGCGTGGCGATGATGGCTTGCTCGCTTTCGAGCTTGGAGTCGAGGACGCGAAGTGGATTGGTGTCGATGCGGCGCTGGGAATCGGGGCTGAGCTTGTCTTTTACTTTTTCGAGGGCGGCTTTGAGTTTTTCGACGTAGCCGCGGCGGCATTCGGGCGCATTGTGGCCAATGGAGTTGATGTAGAGCGTTGCACCTTGGAGGCCGCATTTGTCGAAGAAGGTCATCAGCATTTCGATGACTTCGGCGTCGATGGCGGGAGCGTCGGTACCGCCGAGGATTTCCGCGCCGATTTGGTAGAACTGGCGATAGCGGCCCTTTTGCGGGCGTTCGCGGCGGAACATCGGGCCCAGGTAGTAGAGCTTCACCGGCTGGGGTAACGAGTGCATGCTGTGCTCGATGTAGGCGCGGCAGACGGAGGCGGTGGCCTCCGGACGTAACGTTATGACATCGCCAAATTGAATGGCCCGAAGCAGTTCGCGAATACCTGCAATAATTGGGTCGAACCCACCGGTGATATGTATGTTCGATGCCGGATCTGTTCCGATCATCGAAGCCCGAGGAACTTGGTTCTTCAAATCGTCAAGCGCCCTCAAGTTGTCAGGCGTCGCCGGAATCTCCCTTTTCTCGATCGCATCTTCAAATGCGCGGACAAACTCATTTACCTGTTCCATATACAACCGAACCGACCATACGTTAAGAACGTCGGGATTGCGATACGCGATAGTCGTTCGGAGCGCGGCCAGATCAGTACGCTCGTGGTCCTCAAAGGCATACATCTCTTTTGAGACGATGTCTGTCTCGCCTCCCACCGCGCGAGCAAATAGTTCGGTGGGCTCGAAGATCGGGAGACGGATTTCGCCGTAGCCGAAGGTCGCGAAGACTTCGTGGGCGGTTTGCTCGACGCGATTCCAGAGAGTGGTTTCCGGCGGGAGGATATCGCGCGTACCCTTGATCGCCTGAAACTTGCGACGCTCTTCCTTTTTTGCGGTGGCGTCGCTCACGAGACTGGTTCCTCGCGGTAGATATTTTTGTATTCGACGTAGCGCTGGGCGTAGGCGTCGATGGCTGACTGGTCGATGCCGGTTAGGGGGCGCTTGATTTTGCCGGGGTGGCCTACTACCAGGCTGCCGGGCGGGATCTCGGTGCGCTCGAGGATCAGGGTGCCGGCGGCTACGATGCTGCCGGCGCCGATTTTTACGCCGTTGAGGATGATGGCGCCCATGCCGACCAGGCAGCGGGACTCGATGGCGCAGCCGTGCAAGGTGACGCTGTGGCCGATAGTGACATCGTCGCCGAGGAGCAGCGGATATTCGTCGCGCATGACGTGGAGGACGCAGCCGTCCTGGATGTTGGTGCGGGCGCCGATGCGGATGTAGTGCACGTCGCCGCGGACGACGGAGCAGGGCCAGACGCTGGAGTCGGCGCCGATGACGACGTCGCCGATGATGACGGCGGCGGGGTCAATGTAGGCGGATGCGGCGATTTCGGGCCGCTTGCCGCGGTAAGGTCGAATCATTGCTATCCCTATGATTTGCCCGGAGTTATTGACGGGCTGGGCATGCGGCGCGCTGTGAGAGCCAAGCATGCGTGAGTTGGAACGATAACATTTGGGTGGCGGAGTGACAAGGAAGGGAAAAGTATTGCTTGAGCGTTTACAGCCGAATTGCGGTTTAGTCCGAAAAAGCGGCGTCAAGATCGCCGCACTCCACAAATGGCGCACAGCCAAAGGCTGCTCAGTCGATTTGGACGGAGGGGGCGTTGGCGTTGGCGGAAACGGCTTCGAGACGGGCGGTTACGGCGCGGGCTACATCGAACAAACTTTTTGCGCCGAGGGCGTTTTCGCCGAGGAGCGCGACGGGCTTGCCGCTGTCGCCGCCGATGCGGATGCGGGGATCGATTTCAATTTCGCCGAGGACGGGGACGCCGTAGGCTTGCGCGGTTTTTGCGCCTTCGCCGTGGCCGAAGATGTCGATGGGCTTCGCGCAGTGCGGGCACGCGAATGTGCTCATGTTTTCGACGACGCCGAGGACTTCGACATTAACTTGGCGAAACATTTCGATGGCTTTGCGGACGTCGGCGAGGGCGACGGTAGAGGGAGTGGTGACGACGACGGCGCCGGTGACTGCGACCGTCTGAATCAGGGTGAGCTGCACGTCGCCGGTGCCGGGCGGCAGGTCGATGACGAGGTAATCGAGGTCGCCCCACTGCACGCTGCGCAGAAATTGCGTGATGACGCTGTGCAGCATGGGCCCGCGCCAGATCACGGGCTTGTCGCCGGGGTTGAGCAGGCCCATGGAGATCATTTTTAGGCCGGCGACTTCCACGGGGATGATGCGCTTGTCCATGGTGGCGAGCGGTTCTTGCGTGGTGCCGAGCATGATGGGGACGTTGGGGCCGTAGACGTCGGCGTCGAGGAGGCCGACTTTGTGGCCGAGTTTTACGAGGGCGAGCGCGACGTTGACCGCGACGGTGGTCTTGCCGACGCCGCCTTTGCCGCTGGCGATGGCAACGAGTTTTTTTACGCCGGGGATGGGCTGGCGTTCGGGCATTTGTTGCGGTGCGGGACCTGGAGGCATTTGGCTTCCTCTTCGCTGGACAGGAATTCTCGCCTGTCTTTTTTTCCGATCTACTGAAGTACGGCTAGATGCGCGAGCCTCCGATAATGCGGACAGCCAGAAATGACTGTCCCACTCATGCGGTGGCGCCGTGACATTTTTTGTATTTTTTGCCGGAGCCGCAGGGACAAGGATCGTTGCGGCCGACTTTAGCGCCGGCGCGCACGGGCTTTGGCGCTTCCGCTTGTGCGGGGCCGGTTTGATACTGCAAATCTTTTTGCTGGCGCTGCTGCTTACGCTCAAGCTGGCGCGCTACTTCCGGCAGGCGCTGCGGCCCCGATTCGCTCGCGCGCGCGGCGGCGCTGGCCACGGCGGCTTGCGCTCCCCCTGAACTGCGGCGGGGAAGGCCGGCTTGCTGCGCATCTGGCCTGAGCTGCATTTCGTCCGGATGCTTCTCCGCTTGCTGCATCTGGATGTGGAAAAGGTAGCGGATGGTTTCGTTGTCGATGCGCGCCATCATGTCTTCGAAGAGCACGAAGGCTTCTTTCTTGAACTCGACCAGCGGATCCTTTTGGCCGTAGCCGCGCAGGCCGATGCCTTCCTTGAGGTGGTCGAGGGACAGCAGGTGGTCTTTCCATTGCGAATCGACGACGTCTAGAATGATGCGGCGCTCGAGCCAGCGCATCAGCTCGGAGGTGAACTGCTTTTCTTTTTCGTCGTAGCGCTTGGTGACGGCTTCTGCTGCGGCATCTGAAAGCTCGTCATGGCTTCGCGTCCCGGGATCGGCGCCAGTGGCTTTGGCATCAATGCCGAACTGGCTGTTCATCTCGGCGAGAAATTGCGAGGAATTCCATTGGTTGGGATGCTGTTCGCGGGGGCAGAAGGTGTCGACGAGTTCGCGCGCGACGTCCTCGGCGATTTCCAGAACGTAGTCGCGCTGATCTTTTCCTTCCAGCGCGGAGCGACGGATACCGTAAATGGTCTCGCGCTGCTTGTTCATTACGTCGTCGTATTCGAGCAGGTGTTTGCGGGCGTCGAAGTTCTGCGCTTCGACGGATTTTTGTGCGTTTTCGATGCGGCGCGAAATGAGCTTGGACTCGATGGGCACGCCTTCGGTCATGCCGAGGCGGTACATGAGGGCTTTGACGCGTTCGCCGCCAAAGATGCGCATGAGATCGTCTTCGAGCGAGAGGAAGAAGCGCGAAGAGCCGGGGTCGCCCTGGCGGCCGGCGCGACCGCGCAACTGATTGTCGATGCGGCGAGCTTCGTGGCGTTCGGTGCCGAGAATGTGCAAGCCGCCGAGCTCGACGACTTCGTCATGTTCCGATTTGCACTGCTTGGCGAACTGGTCGTAGACCGGCTTCCACTGGTCAGCCGGAACCTGGAAAATCTTGCCTTCGTTCTGGAACAGAACCATGGGCACAGCGGCTTTTGCGCCGTTGCCACTGACGCCGTCCGTGCCGATGACCGCGGGAGCCGCGGCATAAGGCATGGCGAGCTTGTTCTTCAGGAAGTGCTCGCGGGTCAGAAATTCCGGATTGCCGCCGAGCAGAATATCAGTGCCGCGGCCGGCCATGTTGGTGGCCACGGTGACCGCGCCCTTGCGGCCGGCTTGCGCAACGATGCGCGATTCGCGCTCGTGCTGCTTGGCGTTGAGCACCTGGTGCGGGACTCCCGCTTTCCTCAGGATCTCCGCGATGGTTTCTGACTTTTCGATGGAGATGGTGCCCACCAGCACCGGCTGGCCGCGCTCGTGATAATGGCGGATACCGTTGGCGAAGGAATTGTCTTCCTGCAAAATGCCGTTCACCACGGCCTCAAATTTTTCCTTCTCGGTGCGGTAAACGACGTCCGCATATTCCCTGCGGATCAGCGTGCGATTGGTGGGAATGACCACGACGTCGAGGTTGTAAATCTTGCCGAATTCCGCCGCTTCCGTTTCCGCCGTGCCGGTCATGCCGGAGAGTTTCTTGTACATACGGAAATAATTCTGGAAGGTGATGGTCGCGAGCGTTTGATTCTCGCGCTCGATCTTCACGCCTTCCTTGGCTTCCACCGCCTGGTGCAAACCGTCAGACCAGCGGCGGCCGGGCATCTGGCGTCCCGTAAATTCATCGACGATGACGATTTCGCCGTCTTTGTTGACATAGTCGACATCGATTTTGTAGAGCGTGTGCGCACGCAGCGCCTGATAGACGTGGTGCATGGCGTCGATGTTGGCGGGGTCCGACATGTTGGTCAGGCCAAGCAGGCGCTCGCACTTGTTAAAGCCTTCTTCAGTCAGCGTGGCCTGGCGATGCTTTTCGTCGATCGTGTAGTCGATATCCCTGATCAGCTTGGGGATGATTTTGTCGATCTTGAAATATTTGTCGGTGGACTCTTCGGAAGGGCCGGAAATGATGAGCGGGGTACGCGCTTCGTCGATCAAGATGGAGTCGACTTCGTCGACGATGGCGAAGTGATGGCCGCGCTGCACACAATGTGCAAAGTCGTACTTCATGTTGTCGCGCAGATAGTCGAAGCCAAATTCGTTGTTGGTGCCGTAGGTTATGTCGGCGCCGTAGGCGGCGCGGCGCTGATCGTCGTCCAGGTCGTGCACGATGACGCCGACGGAGAGCCCCAGCGCGCGATAGAGCGGGCTCATCCACTCCGCGTCGCGGCGCGCCAGGTAATCGTTGACGGTGACGATGTGTACGCCGCGTCCCGCCAGCGCATTCAAGGCCGCCGGCAGCGTAGCGACCAGCGTCTTACCTTCACCGGTCTTCATTTCGGCGATTTTGCCGTCGTGCAGCACCATGCCGCCGATGAGCTGCACATCGAAATGGCGCATGTTCAGGAAGCGGCGACCTGCTTCGCGGACTAGCGCGAATGCGGGGACGATCGCAGGCACCAGGGCCTGGCGCATGGACTCACGAAAGGTGGGTTCCGTGGGGTCAAGGTCCTTGAGCTGCGCCTGAATTGGCTCTTTCAGCGCCTGGAAGCGCGCCTTTAGCTCATCATCGCTGAGCGCCTTAACTTCGGCTTCATGCTCGTTGATGGCTGCCACGGAAGGCTGCAACTTTTTGACGTCGCGCTCGTGTTTGGTGCCGATAAATCGCGCGACGACCCTGTCGAGAATCTGTGCTGGATCCATGTATGGATTCGTTCCCTGCCCGTGTTCGACCGCGCCGGACGCCCGCATGAGCGGACCAACTCCCCAGCGCAAACACTTTATTCTATCTGTTTAGATGCGCGAGCGCCAAACAGGGAACAGCACCTCATTATCACGGGGTCGTTATCTGGCGGCCACGACGTCTGAGGCAACAATCGGCTTGGCCGTTTCTTCCAACACCCCAGGGGGCGAGATATTGTCGGCTAGCAAACGGCGGAGCTTGCCGCGCTCTTCGAGGTTCATGTCCACAATCTCGAAGGACATGCCCTGGCCGCGGTAGTCGCGCAGCAACGCCGTGGCTTGGAGATGGCGCAAACCGAGCTGCAACTTCAATTGCACCGGCGTGCCTGGCGGGAGATGGCGATCGATGGTGGCGAGGCCGCCGGCCAGGCTCACGGTGCGAATTTCCATCCGGCAGTTCTGGCTGAGATTGATACTGAACGCGACAACAGGTTTTTGCAGGCGGACGCGAGTATGCCGGCGCTGGCGCACAAACTTGCAGTTGGCGGCCATTTCGAGCGGAGCCAAGGTGAGGTCCGCTTTGCTCAAGCCGCTCTTGGAGAAAAATTCGCGCGCCCACACCGGGTCCAGCTTCTCCAGCGCCTGCAAGGCGGCGATGCGCAACTCCTGCGGATGCCCCCAACCAAAAACTTTCTTGGTCTCGACGATGCGTTTCAGCGCGGCAATGGACTCGGGCGCATGAATGCGACCCAGCGCTTCAGTGGCTCGCACGCGCAAAAACTGTCCCGCCCCGGCGGGGAGATCGCCATCCACAATGTTCATCAAGCGGCCAAGCGCTTCGCGGTCCGCGGTCACACCGATTTCATCGATGACCATGGGCATGACCAGCGGGTCGACATGATCGAGCAGCTTCAAGAGGATGCGGCATCGCCCGGGGGCGCCGCTGGCGGAAAGCTGGCGCACCACGCGGTCTTGCGAAATGCGCGGAAAATTCTTTACGCGGCCAGGAAGAAAAACCTCGACCGCTTGCGGATCGATTCTGCTCAGCAAGCCGACCATCTCCGTGGCTTCTGGCACCGGCCCGCTGCGCACGGTACTGCGCAGATACTGGACGGCTTCCTCGCCCAAATCGGTGGCCAGGTTGGCGATGTGCTCGGCATCATCGCGCAAACTGCAACGATTGAATCGGCTGGCAAGCTGCTCCATGGTGCTTTGCGGCAAAAGCTTCAGCACGTTGGTGAGTCCCGAGGAGGTGTGCCGGGCCCGTAATGCCTCTTCGACAAATTCGGGAATGCGCTCCTCAATGCCCATCTTGCCGCGCAAGGTCTGCGCGACGCCGGGACGCTGCGTCTCGACGCCAGCGATCAAATCCAGCGCCTGTTCCATGGCCGGAAAGCATCGGGTCGTAGCCGCTTGCTGGCTCAAACGCACGAATGCCGCGCTGACCAGGGCTTGCAGCTCGGCGTCTTGCTCTAGGCTTAGGCGCAAGCCCAGATGACGTAGCGCTTCGCCAAGGAGCTTGGGATGGGTTTCTGCATAAAGCTCCGCGAGCTGCGAAAGGCCTGCAGCGGCCTTCTTGCGCCCATCGCTGTCTTCGCTTTCCGCGCAAGCAGCGTAGTTTTGCAAGATGCCAACGGCGTCGGCGACGTCGCCTCTCTTGATCAAATCGTTGACATAGGACTGCACGTTCTTGGGGGGAATGCACCAGGCTTCCCCGGAGAGAAGGACAGACCGCTTGCCGCTCTCGGGAACGGCGGCCCAAAACTGGCGGTCTAGAATTTCGCGATGCGATTCAAGGAGCAGGCCCGCATCGCTCATTTTGTCTTCATGCGCGCCGAGGACCTTGCGCAAATTATCAATTTCATGGTTCATGCGGTCGAGCATCTGCCGCACGGCATTGACCTTCACTTCGCCGCGCTCGAAGCGCTCCAGGGCAAAGCGAATGGCCAGGTGCTCGGCGAGCTGAATCAGCACCGATTGGTCGGGCTTCTGATCGGGCGCTTTTGCGGCTAGCGCGGCAAGGGCCTGCTTCAGGATATCTTGGGCACAAACGGGTAATTGTGACAGTTCTTCGTGAATACCCGGACCAGGGCCGGAAGGTCCCGAACCACCGGTGGCACCGACTTGCCCGAAGCTCGTTAGCGCGGTCAGGATGCGGTACATTTCCGCTTCGCTGGGCTCCAGGGAACCACGGTCAGGGCCGGGACCAGGACCGGCACCGGCAAAACCGCCTGCGGAATCCGTTTGCGAGGAAGGGCTAGAGGCGTTGGCAGCCACGCGATTTTCCGCGGACGCGTTGCTTATTTCCCCGCTATCCGCCGGAGCGCCGCCGTCCGCCGCTCCGCCAGTGGAGCCGATGGCGGAGCCCGGAGCTGCCGCGCCGTTGGAGCCTTGCGCGGCGGCGATCATTTCCAACAATTTTTGGGGATCGTTCATCCAGCGGTTGAACTGGTCGGAATCTCCCCCAAGCGAAACGACCGCCAGTTGTGCGGCCATGCCCGCTTCCTTGGCTCGCGAGTCGGTAGCGACGAAACAAATTTCGTTGATGCGAATTCCGCGCGCGCTGGCCAGAGCGGCCTTCAACTGTAAGGCCAGCTCCGCGGGTTTGGATTTGCCGGTGGGAAAAGCGCGAACGAAGCGATTCAGCTCATCCTGCGCGATGGACGGGAAGAACTGCACGCTGCCAACGCCCGCGGCGGAAAGCAGCTCGGCGAACTGTTTTTCCGCGGGAGCGCCCTCCAGCGGCACGCCATCCAGCAGCAACTGCGAACCCGTCGCCGCAAGCAGCAGCCCTGCCTCGGTTGAGTCTGGAACAGCGGTACGCAATTCGCGCCAGGCATTATCGAACTGCTCGACCGTGCGAACATGGTCATACCCGTACAAGCGGGCAAACTTCAGGAGGATGTTCAGGCTTCTGACGAAAGCCCGTGCTGCGGTCGTTTTTGGGTCGACAGCTTTCAACTGCGCGCCACGAGTCCCAATGGGACTACCTCACTAGTACCGTAGCTTCATGGCAGGTCGGCGGCAATGGTACAGAGGTTCCATGTGCTCCGCAGGCCATGCACCGGAGGAGCGGGTGCGAAACCTGACCGAATGTACGGTGTGACGCCCTGGGAGGACAGGTTGATCCGGCCTGTCAAATCGGGACAGCCACCTAGTTCTTCGAGACGGCCATGCGGCCGCGCCGCCGCGTGCGGTTCGTAGCCTGCGCCGCGAGGGGCAAGCCGCCCAGCTCCATCAATAATTTCCGGAGCCGGCCGCGGTCTTCCAGATCCATTTCCACAAACTCGAAAGCCATGGCTTGCGGCCGCGCGCCGCGCACGATCGACTGCGCCTTGATGTTGCGCACGCCGTGCGCGATCTTGAAGGTCAGAAGCGAACCCGGCGCAAGATGGCGTTCGCCAGAGCCCACGCCGCCGCCCAAATTCAATTCCGGGATCGAAATGCGGAAATTTTCGCGCATGTTCAGAGTAGTCGCCACCAGGTTGCGCCCCAGCTTCAGGCGCGCGTAGCGGCGCTGGCGAATTACGGAAACGTTGGGGTCCGGGTCAGTTGGTTCCAGCACCAAATCCTTGCGGTCAAAGCCGCAAGGAGCGAGCTTGTCTATTGCTGTGTTGGCGTCAATGCGCATCAACGCCTGCGCCGACGCGACGCGCAGCTCTTCCGGATACTGCCAGCGCCAGAGTTGGCGGGCGTCCATGATATGCAGCAACAGCGTGGTGGCCGCCGTGCCGCGCAGCCGGCCTAACGCTTCGATGGCTTTTACCCGTGTGAATCCTGGCGTTGCTTCGTTCGCCGCCAGTTCCAGAATCTTGGGAATGCATTCCGGCCGACCGCTCATGCCCATCTCGTCGATCGCCAGGGGACGGATCAGCACAT
The DNA here is from genome assembly GCA_955651735.1 of Candidatus Acidiferrales bacterium. Taxonomy (GTDB): domain Bacteria; phylum Acidobacteriota; class Terriglobia; order Acidiferrales; family UBA7541; genus Acidiferrum. The sequence continues at coordinate 11,262 of CATPAM010000533.1, forward strand.
CCAACGAATCGTAGAGCGCGACGAGCAGCTCCGCGCGGCGGTCCGGCGGCGCGGAAGACAATTGGCGCACCGTGCGATCATGCGAGGTGCGCGGCCATTGCGACAAGCGCACCGGGAGAATCTTCCTCACTGCTTCGGGCGCGAGCAGCGTCAACAAGCCGATGGTTTCGGCCGCTTCGGTTGCGGGCGCGGTCTGCAGGGTCTCCACCAAACGTTGCGTGGCGTCTTCGCCAATGCCGCGCACAATCTCGCTGAGAAGCTCGCAATCGTCGCGAAACCCGCAATGGCCGAAACGATTGGTGACGTAATGCAGCGTGGCCTTGGGCATCAGCGTCAAGATGTCGATCATGCCGTCGGCGATTTGGCCGCTGCGCAGCGCTTCTTCCACGAACTCCGGCATGCGCTCCTCTGCTCCGATACGCGGCCTTAGACTCTGCGTCGACCCGGGTCGCTGCGCTTCCACGTTGTCCAGCGAAGAGAGCGCCTGCTGCATCGCCGGGTAGCAGCGCTTGCTGGCCGCTTCCTGGCTCAGCCGCACGAATGCCGCGCTTACCAGGGTCTGCAGCTCCGGCTCGCGCTCGACGGCCAACTGATTTCCCAGTCGACGGATGGCGTCCATCAGCGCGCTGCCGTCGCCGCTGCCGTAAAGTTCCGCCAAATCGGAAAGCCCAATCGCGGTGGTGCGGCGCGCTTCGGGGTTGTCCAGGGAGATGCAAGCCGCATACTTCATCAAAATTTCGTTGACCGTTTTCAGCTCGCCGCGCCGCAGCATGTCTTCCAGGTAGCCGCGGACGTTTCGCGGCGGCACGCACCACGATTCATCGGAGGTCAGCACTTCCTTCTTGTTTTCGTCGGGCACTTGCGCCCAGAACTCCTGGTCTAATAGTTCCGTGTAGGACTGCACCTGCAATCCCGCATTGGCCATCATGTCTTCTTGCGAAGCCAGGATTTTGCGCAGCCCTTCAATTTCCGAATTCATGCGGTCGAGGAGTTGCTTGACGGCGTTCACACGCAGCTCGCCGCGCTCGTAACTGTCCAGCGCGAAGCGAATGGCCACGTGCTCGGCCAGCTTGAGCAGCATGGGCTTGTCGGGTTTCTCGTTGGGCGCCTGCGCGGCAAGTCCGGCCAGCGCTTGCTGCAGCGTGTATTGTGCGCGAACGGGCAGCGCGCTCAACCGCGATTGAAATGTGGGTACTTCCATGCGCGCTTCCGGGTCTTTGCGCGACTTGCCCAATTGCGCGAATAGGCCAAGCATCGCGCGCACATCTTCTTCCGGCACGGAATAGGCGCCGCCACCTTCGCCACTGCCACCTACGCCAGCGGCGCCGCTTACGGTTGCGCCACGCAGCAATGCTGAGGCTGTCAGCCATTTGCCGGGCGTCGCTCCCTCAGCTCCCGGAGCGCCGACTGGACCAGGAGAGCCTCCAGGTGCGCCGCCTGTGGCACCTCCACCACCGGAACCGCCAGTGCCAGCGCCTCCGCCGCCACCA
>CATPAM010000534.1 GCA_955651735.1 Candidatus Acidiferrales bacterium
ACCTTATCCCGCTTCTCGCTGATTCCTGATAGCTCCTCCATCTCCTCTAGAATCAACACTTATGAAAAACATAGGGACGGAGGAGGGGTTCCAGCAGTGACGGATCACAAGCGATTTTTCTCGCCACTCGTTTACACCGACCTTCCAGGGGCCACTTGGGAACTTACTCCGATGGTCCGAGCGGGAGGAAATACTGCGTGCCCTTCACTGGATCTTGCAGGCGGCGCAGGAGCTGTTGCAAATCGGCGCTGCGTTCTACGAAGTCGATGTCGGAGGTATTGATGACCAGCAGGTCGGAGGCGGCGTAGCGGAAGAAGAAATGTTCGTAGGCGCGGGCGACTTCCTCGATGTACTCGAGGGAAATCTGCGTTTCTTCGCGGGAGGCTTTTTTGGCGATGCGCGCCCGCAACACTTCCGGCTTGGCTTGGAGGTAGATGACCAGATCGGGCGCGGGAAGCTCCGCGGCCAGCGCTTCGTAGTAGCGCTCGTAGAGCTTCAGCTCTTCGTCATTGAGATTGAGATTGGCGAAGATGCGGTCCTTCTCCATCAGGAAATCGGAGATGACCGGGCCCGGCGCTTCGATGGCCAGCGCCTCGCGCAGGCGCTTTTGGCGATCCATCAGGAAGTACATCTGCGCGCGCAAAGCCGAGCCGGGCTTTTCCTTGTAGAAGTCGGCGAGGAAGGGATTGTCTTCGCAGTCGTAGACACGCCGCGCATGCAGCCGCTCCGCGAGGATCTTGGCCAGCGTGCTTTTGCCCACGCGCAGCGGCCCTTCGATGACGATGAAGCGCGGCGCCTGCGGTCCCCGGGTGGGGATGGGCGCGCGCTTGGCCGAGGACGATTCGTTGGGCGACATGCGTTGCGTCAGGTGCGACCGCCGATCGATGCGCGGGATTATAGCAGAGTCGGCGAAACTGCTTTATGGAAGCCCCTGATCTTCAGTCAGGGGAGCAGCGGCTTCAGCCGGTGCGGAAGGTAGCGGCCGCTACAAACGGGCTTCAGCCCCGGCGATTTCGCCTCCTCCAGGGCCACCGGTGGAGGGCAAGAAGGTGCCGGAAAAGAGAAAAACTTTGTCCCAGTCCTGCTAGTACAAGAGTTTGAAAAACGGCAAACGGAAGGGCCAAAACAGCGTACTACACCGAATGTGACCAATGGGCCAGTGCCAACTGACCTGCGGAACAGTATATTCACCTTGTTTGCGAGTGGGGACCGAGTTGCTCTCGCAAGCACTGAGGTGAACCAATGCTGTTGGCAACAATCCTTCTACTAGGCGCCCTTCCGCAGAGCGGGGAATTGGCAAGATCGGCGGCAAATGTTACGGCGGTTTCCGTGGCGGATGCCGCGGACGCAAAGGATTCCGGCACGCCGCGTGAGCTGCCGTCGATGCCGACGCCGATGGAGTCGCTGTCGTGAATTCTGCCGACGCGGCGAACGCGGCCGCCTCGGGAAACACAACTGGCGGTGCGGGCGCTGCCGCCGTTCAGCCGCCCAGTGTGGCGCTAGGCGTTCAGCCGATGAAGCCGGCGTACACGCGGCCCCGCGAAACACGCGGGCAGCGCATCGCCTGGTACACACTGATGGGGGCCGGGCACGGCGCGGCGGCGTTCGACGCGTACTCGACGCGGCTTGCGATTTCCGGCAACAACTACGCCACGGAAACGAATCCGTTCCTGCGGCCGTTTTCGCATTCCAACGCACTGTATGCTGCGACGCAGGTCAGCCCGGCGCTGATGGATTTTATCGGCAAGCGCATGATGGTCAGCGAGAATCGCTGGGTGCGCAAAATGTGGTGGTTGCCGCAGGTGGCGGGCTCCGGATTCTCAGTTTTCGCCGGCGTGCACAATCTGAGCGTAGCGAAGTAGCGCCAAGCGAATCACAAAAAGTCTTTCGCCAGAGCAAAGAAAAACCGTCCCGGTGGCTCTCCTCTCCCGCCGGGACGGTTTCATTTTTTGCCGGCGATTATTTTCCGACGACGATGATGGCGAAGGAGCCGGGCTTCATTTTGCCGCGACGCTCGCCGGGGGCTGGGGGATCGAATTCGGCGCTGGGGAGAAAAATCGTGTGCGTTTTGAGATCGAGGCCCATGGTGCGGGCAGTCTTTTTCGTCGGGACATTTTCGACGATGGTGTATTTGTCGGGGGAATCTTCGTGGATGACGGTGAGGTTGCCGTCGCCGCAGGAGGCGAAGAAATAATTCGAAGCGGGATCGAATGCGGCGGCGTCCGGGCCTTCACAGATGGTGGGATTGGCGACGACTTTGCCGGAGTCCGCGTCGACGATGGAGGAAACCTTATCGTCGCAGACAGCGATGAGGCGGCGGCTTTTGAGATCGCCAGCGAGTCCCGAAGGGGATTTGCACGGGGCGAGCGGCCAGCGATGCAGCTCCTTCAGGTTTTGCGAATCGAGATGGCTGAGCTCGGAGGTGTCTTCGTTGTTGACGTAGACGGAGCCTTTGCCATCGGCGACGGCGAATTCAGGCTTGCCGCCGAGAGGAATCGTGCCGACGACGGAGCCGTCCGCGGCGTTGATGGCGGTGGAATTCTTGCCGCGGCCGTTGAAGGTGAAGACGCGCTTGGTGGCGGGGTCGTAGATGATGGCGTCGGGATTGGCATCGGTCTTCACCGTGCCGATCGTCTTTAGAGTTTTGAGATCGAAGATCGTGACGGTGTTCGCGCGGCCGTTGCTGGTGAACCCGCGGCCGAGGTCGGAAGCGACGGCGATGCCGTGCACGCCTTGCGTGTCGGGAATATCACCTTCGATTGCGTAGGTGTCGGCGTTCATGACCACGGTGTGCGTGCCGTGAGAGATGTAGACGCGGCGCGCATCGCTGTCGACGTAGACGTAGTCCCAGCCTTCATCGCCGGGAACGGGAACGGTCTTGATGACGTGATAGCCGGAGGCCCCGGGCTTGGCTGCAGCGTGCGAAAAGACCGCGGCGCAGAAAAGACCGGCGGAGAGTGCAGCGAGGCCGAGTAGGGTGAGATGTTTGCGCATAGTTTTTCTCTTTTCTTTCATTTCTTTCGTTCGAACGAGGCTAGGTATACAGCCGGGAAGATGAACGCCAGATAAACGGTAATCCTCTCCGATCATTCGCGCCGAAAAAAGCAAATGATAACGCCGAAACGCTGAGCGCACAGAGCTTCGCAGAGACTGGACGCACTGAAGCGCGCCCGTACGACGGCCTGCTTGCCATCTGTCATCGCGCCTAGATGGAGCGCAGCATACTGCGCCCCTACGGGGGAATCGCTAGGGCTTGGATTTGTGTTGATCGAACCAGCCGGCTACGTACAACATTTTGGTGATGTGGTGGCTGGGGCGGCGGCTGATGCCGTGCGGCTCTTCCGGAACGCGGACGAGCACCGCTTCGATGTTGAGGAGTTTTAGAGCGGCGTAAAACTGCTCGGCCTCGGAGATGGGGGTGCGGTAGTCGGCTTCGCCGGTCATGATCAGCGTAGGCGTTTTGACTTTGGCGACTTCGTCGGTGAGCGAGCGCTTCATGTATTGCTCGGTGTTGTCCCAGGGATTGCCGGGGAACCAATATTTCGCGGTCCAGGGAATGTCGGAGGTGAGTACGAAGCTGTACCAGTTGATGACGGGATAGAGTGCGGCGGCGGCGCGGAAGCGATCGGTGTGCTCGATGGTCCAGGCGGTGAGCACGCCGCCACCGCTGCCGCCGGTGACGAAGAGATTGTTAGTGTCGATGTAGCCTTTGGCGACGACGGCATCGACGCCGCTGTTGAGATCGTCGAAATCGTCGCCGGGATAGGTATGGTGAATGAGGTTGGCGAATTCTTCGCCGTAGCTGGTGCTGCCGCGGGGGTTGGTATAGAGCACAACGTAGCCCAGGGAAGCCCAGACCTGCTTTTCGAAATCGAAGCGGTCGCCGTAGTCGCCGAAAGGTCCGCCGTGAATTTCCAGGATCAAAGGATATTTTTTGGAGGGATCGAAGCCGGGCGGCTGAATGATCCAGCCTTGAATCTTGCGCTTGTCTTTGGAGGATTCGTACCAAATTTCTTCGACGCGGCCGGGCACTTTCTGTTGCAGCAATTCCTGGTTCAGGGAAGTGAGAACCTTCATCGCGCCGCTGGTGGAGATGGCTATGTCGCCGGGATTGTCGGGCCGGCCGTAGGTGAAGGCGATGGCGCCGGTGCGCGAGATGGAGAAGGAGCCGCCACCGTAGGCGCTCGTACCGGAGACGACGTGGTCGGCGATTTTCTTGAAATTGCCGTCGGGGGAGGAGAAGCCGATTTTGGTGTCGCCCTGATCGTTGTAGAGGAAATAGATTCCGGAGTTGTCGGGCGCCCATTCCGGCGACTGGATGTCGCGATCGAGTTTGTCGGAGATGGAACGGGAGCCGCTGCCGTCGCGGTTCATGAGATAGAGCTTGGTGGTCTGGTGTCCCTGGTAGCGGTCGTCGAATCCGGTGTAGGCGATGAATTTTCCGCTGGGCGAAGCACTGGGAGCGTTGTCCGGGCCTTTGCGATTGGTAAGAGCGCGTAGAGCGCCGTCGGAAACGCTGAATTCATAGACTTCGGTGTCGAAAACCTCGTGGTCGGATTCGGGATGACGGTTTGCGGAAACGAGCAGAAACTTGCCGTCCGGCGACCAGACAGCGCGGGTGGGGCCGAATTCGTTGCCACCATTGGGGAAATTTCCGTTGGTTACCTGGCGCGGCGCGCCGCCTTCGGCGGAGACGACAAACACCTGCATGAAGCCGGGCTTGAGATAGCCGGTGCCGTTGAAGCGATACACGAGACGATCGTAAGCGATGGCTGGCTCCGCCCATTTTGCGCCGGAAGGAGCAGCGGGAAGGTCGGCGATGTGCGGGCCTTTGCCGAGCACGAGAGAGGAGAAGGAAAGCAGTTTGCCGTCGGGCGACCAGGCAATGGCATCGGGGCCTTCCTCGAGATTGGTGATGCGCGCGGTTTGGCCGGAGTCCATCCAGCGAACGTAGATTTGCTGCTTGCCGTCGGCGTCGGAGAGATAAGCGATGCGCGTGCCGTCGGGCGACCAGCGGGGCGAGGCGTCGGAGCGGTTACCAGTGGTGAGCGGGCGGTGATCGGAGCCGTCGGCATTGATGATCCAGAGATTCGCGTAGCGCTTATCGGTCATAGGATCGGCAAAGCGGCGCACGTAGACAATTTTCTTGCCGTCGGGAGAGATTTGCGGATCGGTGGCGATTTGAAGCTGGAATTCGTCCATGGCCGTGATTTTGTGGGAAGTGTCCTGGGCCGGGATGAGAGCGGGGAATGCAAACAAAGATGCTGCGGCGATGCCGAGAGCAGCGCGCCAATGCAAATTCATGGAAAGACCTCCTCGCAGGCGGGGAGTTAACAACGAGCACGCGCTAGTGTCAAGGTGGGGGGGAATTCCAAGCGAGGCGGCGCTAAGTCATTTCGCGTGCAGCGCTTTCTCCGCCGCTATCCGATGTCTATGTGTGCTGTATGGAACATCAATCAACGGGGTTTAGGTGCACCCTCAAGGCTGATTCCGAAAGCGGACATTCTGAATTTGGAGGAACTACAACATGCAGCGTACACATCGTTACATCGCTTCGTTATTCCTGACTGCTGCTATTGCGGCGCCAGTGTGGCTTATGGCCGCCCCGGTACCTCAAGAGGCCCGCGTTCAGATCCGAATCTACGATAAACAGCACAAGGATTATCACAACTGGGATGACAACGAAAATCGCGCCTGGGGGCAGTACCTGAACGACAACCACAGGAATTCTCACGAATTCTCTAAGGCCAACAAGAGGGAGCAGGCGCAATACTGGAATTACCGCCATGCTCATCCAGATAAGGGCTAGCCAAGTCAGCACATCGGACGAAGAAACATAGGACAGAATGCGCACCGTCCGTGATGTTTACGGACGGGACGTGGGAGTGTCGTCGACACAAGAGGTGAAACGCCGCTGCATGCGAGCGCGCCTCGGCGCTTCCAATCTGATCCACAGCAAATTGCGCGGCAGCATTGGGGATAGCGCGGGTTGCCGTGGCGGTCGCACGCGACGCATACTGCGAGCGAGGGCTAGAATACGGGCAAGGCTCGGAGGATGGTATGCCAGCGAAGAAATTGAGTGATGGCGAAGTGCAGGAGCGGCTGAAAACGGCGAAGGGGTGGAGCCTGGTGAATGGGAAATTGCACCGGGAGTTCCAGTGTAAGGATTTTGTGGCGGCGTTTGGGAACATGACACGGGTGGCGCTGGTGGCCGAGTCGATGAACCATCACCCGGAATGGTTCAACGTGTGGAACAAAGTGGTGATCGATTTGAACACGCACAGCGTGAAGGGGATTAGCGATTACGATTTTACGCTGGCGGGGAAGATCGATGAGATTTTTGGCTGAATCAATCGGGCTCAAGAGTTAGGTGGTCAAGCCGAAGCATTGAGCCGCGAGCAGGTGTCGGCGGATTATTTGCAGTGGTAACTGAACGCTCGCCGCGGCTTTTTGCGCAGGCGCTTCTGCTGACACAGCCAATAAGAATCATGCACGGTTTCCGGC
>CATPAM010000535.1 GCA_955651735.1 Candidatus Acidiferrales bacterium
CCCGCGGTGTGCCATTTGCGCGACTGCATCAAGGCCAAAACGCAAAGCCCCACGACCCCAGCGACGGTCGTTAGCCGCAGCGCCAGCGCGCCCACCCAACCCGAATACAGCGGAACGCGCAAGACGTCCGGCAGCACATAGACAGCGAACACAACAAACCAATGGAGCTCCAATGGCAAGCGCATGGCCGCCCAGGACTCCGGCGCGCCATCGCGTCGGATTCTATCCGCCACAAAACAGCCCACGCCAAACACAAGCGCGATGCCGGACAAAATGTAATAGCGCATGCCATAGAGCGCCAACTGGTCGCTGCCGTTGTAAATGCCTGGACCGAACGTATCCCACACGCCGAACGACTCGTAATGCCTCATCAAATTGAGGTGCACCACCCCTACCGCGAGCAGCGCCGCGCCGGACACCGCCGGCTTCCACCGGCCAGGCAGCGAGCGCCACAAAACGACATAGCCCGCGCAGCCCACTAGCCAAGCAAACCCCTGCGGATGAGCAATCAAGACAAGGCCGGCAAGCACGACGGCCAGGATGAGTTCCCTGCCCCGCCCGCTCCACACAAGTGCCGTGGCAAAAAATCCCAGGCCAAGCGAAAGGTAGTAGTTGAAGAAACCGACGTTAAATGTCCAGCCGTAGGCAAGTATCATCAGGCATGGCAGCAAGAACCACGGTGGACGGCGCGACACAGCGGCGAGGAGCGCAAATGCGCCCCAAAAGAAGATGAGCACGCAGAGCGGCACAACAATCTTCTGTGCCACCGACAGCCCGAACAAATTCCCAAACTTTAAGAGGAGAAGATCAAACAGGACATTGTTCCATTGCCGGGCGAGGTAAAGCCCAGGCGCTTGCCCGCGCTCAATCAGTTGTGCGAGCCAGGCATTGTAAACGTGGCTGGCAAGATCGCCGGCCTCAATGCGCCGATGCCAAAAACACGGGATAAGCAGGCCTGCGGAAATCGCCAAGGCCCGCAGCCAGAATCGCCGCAGGAAATCGGTCGCGGCTTTAAGAGCTGATGCGTCTCTGTCCGTCTCCATCTTCTCGTATGTTGACAAGTTGTTACGGTCGGAGCGAGGCGCAGAGTAGCACAGAGCGTTCTGCACGCGCTATTGGGATGGTTCCGCCACATTCGTCAGTAGCGTAGCGATGACAGTGTCCTTGTATTTGCGTTGGGAGGGTAAAGGGCTGCTCTATTTCGAGGGCTGGCTTTCGCCCAGGCGCTTGAGCCGGTCGCGGAGCCGACGCTGCAACGGCGTAGGCGTATTCGGATTGAAGGCCACCAAGTACCACAGAGGCTGGCTGCGATCCCGGCTGAGCCACGCCAGCGTCGCAGCGTCCGCGTTCGGATGCCGCGCCACATTCTCGCGAATCGCGCCGTAGGGATGCTTGGCCAGCTTGTTCAAAGTTTTCGCGTTCGACCGCGGATGCTCGCTGATCAGCCTCAGCAGATAAAAATCTTCTTCCGGCGCCTGCTTCACCAATTTTTCCAGCATCTCCGGCTTGGCATCGGCGCTGAGCACCAAGCCGATCTTTTCGTCCCAAGCGGTGTTGATCTGGTTCAGCTCCCGCGTGCGCGCGTGAATCAGCTCTTCCAGGGTGCGCCGCTCCTGTTGCATGCGCGCAATCGGCAGCTCCGAGCCCTCCAGCGAATCGAGAACGCGCAGCAGGTGCTGCCTCTCGCCGAATACAATCTGCGAGGTGCGCGTGCTGGGCCCCTTTTCCTTTTCTTTATGCTGCACCAGGTCGGAACGTCGCATCGTGTTGGCTGCTCCGGCACTCTCCCCTCGCAAGCCTGTGCCAGGGATTGTGCCCAAAACCACGTAGATTTCTCGCGTTAGACCCACGGCGTAAGTCGCATTCCGCTGGGTCAATGCGGATTATGTTCCCGCTGCTGCGTAGGGTAAAGTTACCAACGTACTGTATGTGCCCGAAGTGCAACGTCTGCGAAGCGCGTTTTTGCGCGCGATTGGAATGAGGACCAACGCCCATGTCCGCGTTTGAGGATCACAAAGAGGAATTGGAGCACTACGAGCAGATGTTTGGCCGCGAACGTGGCCGCCTGGCGGTTTCGCTGGACCGTCTCACCAACGCCCTGGTCTTGGTCGGACAACATGGCGTCTATTGCACCAGCCAGCGCAATCCCGCTCTTCCCGCCATGGACATTCGCATCATCGCGAACGAACTGGCCCACGCGAAAGAACTGGTGCAATCGGTAATGGAGGAGTTGCGCCGAACGAAGGATTCGGCCCAGAGTTAAATGCCCGCGCGCTAGTCGCGGGACACGAGAAAGGGATTCGACTGCCGCTCTTCGCCGATGCTCGTCGTCGGCCCGTGCCCGGGATGCACCACCGTGTCATCCGGTAGCGCCATCAACTTGCCGCGCAGCGAGTCCATGATCTCTTCCATGGACCCGCCCCACAAATCGGTCCTTCCGATACTCCCAGCAAAAAGCGTGTCTCCCGCAAAAAGCTGCGGCGCGGCTAGCGTTATTTTCCCGGCTTCCGACGGCATGTACAGCGAGACGCTTCCCGGCGTGTGCCCGGGTGTATGAATCACGTGCGCCTCGAGCGAACCCCATTGCAATGCATCGCCGTCGGTCAGCACTTGATCCACGTCGGTAAGCTCCGGCGGCATTATGCCGAGAAACGCGGCCTGGACATCCATCGCTTGATAGAGCGGCAGGTCTTCGCGGTGCATCATCACCGGTGCGCCAGTGTATTTGTGCAGCTTGCTGAGGCCGCCGATGTGGTCGATATGCGCGTGGGTGCTGACGATCGCCTTTACCGTTAGCTTGTGCCGGCCGAGCAGATCCAGAATGCGGCTCACCTCATCGCCGGGATCGATAACTAGCGCCTCCCGCGTCACCGGATCGCCGATGATCGAGCAGTTGCATTGCAGCATCCCCACCGGAATAGAGATGTGCAGAAAGCCGTGCTTTTCCACGCCCACCACTGGAATTGGCTGGTCCATCAGACACAGTATAACATTCGCTGCGCGGCGCATCATCGCCTGCAAAACGGGGTCGACAGCAGCTTTGCTACACTGTTGAGGGCGGCAACCGCGCCCGCATGCATATGCAAGCCCCCGAAACTGCAAAACTAATCGATACCCCGCTCGGAGCTTTCCATGAGCAGGCCGGAGCGAAAATGGGCGCGTGGTTCGGGTGCGCGCTGCCCAACGATTTCGGCGATTGGCACCGTGAATACTGGTTCGCTCACAAATCTGTGGCGCTGATCGACAAGAATTACCGCTCCTATCTCTCCTTCACCGGCCCCGACCGCGTGCGCTATCTCAACGCCATTCTCACCAACAACATAAAAGATCTGCCGCCAGGGCATGGCAACGTTTCGCTCCTGCTCAATCCGCAGGGACGAATCCTCGCGGAGCTTGAAACCTACGCGCTGCCCGAAGGTCTATTTTGTGTCTCCTACGCGATGATCCGAGAGCACCTCATCGAAACGCTCGACAAATACATCATCATGGACGACGTCAGTCTCACCGATGACACGCAGCGTTTCGGCACGCTGGCGCTGGAAGGACCGACCGCCGCGCGCATTGTCAGCGAGCTGACCGGAGTCGATCTGCATTCGCTAGCGGAACTCGCTCGACAGGACACTCGTGCTGGAACGATTCCCTGCACCGTCATTCGCCGCTCGCCCGGAAAATTTGGCGGAGCCGAATTCCTGGTGGAACGCGCCCACTTGGAGGCGCTGTGGCAAGCGCTTCAAGAAAAAACCAAGGTCGCGGCTGGTGGCCCCATCGGCTACACCGCGCTCAGCGCGCTTCGCCTCGAACAAGACATCCCCTGGTTCAGCTATGACTTCGGCGAAAAACAAATCCCTCACGAAGCCGCGCTGGAAAACAGTCACATCAGCTACACTAAGGGCTGCTACACGGGCCAGGAAATTGTCGAACGCGTCCGCTCCCGCGGCCAGGTCAACCGCCGCCGCGTCGGCCTGCGTTTCACCGGCGAAACCGTCCCCGCACCCGGCGATATTCTGACCTCGGACGGCAAAGAAGCCGGTTTCGTCACGCGAGCAGCATTCGCACCCGCGCTCTCCTCTGCGATCGGTATGGGCTACGTCCGAAAGGACAACAACTCACCGGGCAATACATTGGAATGGCAAGGCGGAACCGCGACAGTTACAAATTTGCCTGCGGACTCGTAACGGTGGGCGCCTTCAAGTGGGCGCACCAAGGGACAACTGTACGCGCCGACAGGCTCGCGCGACCGCTTTGTCTTTCGCTTGTACACTCTCACGTAATCCACAAGCATGGTTTGCGGAAACATCGTCGTCCCATCCGGTGAGCCCGGCCAGTCTCCGCCCACCGCCACACTCAAGATGAGGAAGAATCGGTGATTGAAGACCCACGTCCCGCCGGCCGGCCACTGCGCCGAAGTGAATGTCGCATATAAATTTGCATCCAGATAAAACCGAACTGTGCCAGGCTCCCACTCCGCCGCATAGACGTGAAAATCGTCCGACAATCTCTGCCCCGCCGGCAGCGTGATCGTCGCCGTCAAATCGCTGGTTGCATTCGTGGAGCTCGGACCGTGCAGCGAGCCATGGTTGACTCCCGCTTCCTTGCCGACGTTTTCCATGATGTCGATCTCGCCGCACTTCGGCCAGCCAACCGAACCATAATTCTCTCCCAGCAGCCAGAAGGCAGACCACATTGCCTGGCCCGCAGGCAGCTTGATACGCGCTTCGAATCTCCCATACGCTTGCGAGAACAAGCCTTGCGTCTTCAGTCGCGCTGACGTGTAGCTGGACTTCGCGCCGCCCAGGCCAACATATGCCTCTTGCCGCGCCGTAATTACCAGCTTCCCGTCCTCAATCCGCGCATTCTCGCGCCGGTTTGTGTAGTACTCGAGTTCGTGATTTCCCCACCCGCTTCCGCCAATATCATAAGTCCACTTCGAAGCATCCGGCAGTGATCCGTCCTGCCCGTTAAACTCATCACTCCAAACCAACATGTAACCCTTCGGCGCCTTCTCGTTCCGCGCCTCCCCTCCCAACGGGGGCAAACTCAGCGCAGCAAGCAAACAGATGCAGCGGCGAGTGTTTTGACTCGCAAGCGCGAACAATAAATTACGCACTCTTTGAACTTGCCACCACCGCATGTCCAACCCCAGTCCACATGGACACACTACGCCGCACTCGCTAAACTCCCAACCCGAAAACAAAGCGGAGGCATCGTGAAAGCCATCCTCTTCCGCCAGCATGGCGGACCAGAAGTCCTGCAATACGTCGACGTCCCCGTGCCCGAACCCCGCTCCAACGAAGTGCTCGTCCGCGTGCGCGCTTGCGCTCTGAATCATCTGGATCTCTGGGTCCGCGGCGGCTTGCCCAACGTCTCCATCCCGCTTCCCCACATACCCGGCAGCGACGTCGCAGGAGAAATTTCCAAAGTCGGCGCGGAAATCACCACCGTGCATGTTGGGCAAAAAGTTGTCCTCGCTCCTGGCGTGACTTGCGGCAAATGCCCCGCCTGCATTTCCGGTCACGACAATCTCTGCCGCCAATTCACGAATCTCGGTTACATGATCGATGGCGGTTGCGCAGAATTCGTTCGCGTCCCCGAAGTCAACTGCTTGCCTTACCCCGAAAATCTCTCATTCGAAGAAGCTGCTTCCGTCCCGCTCGTCTTCCAAACCGCCTGGCACATGCTTGTCGACCGCGCTCAGCTGCAGCCCGGCGAAGACGTGCTGATTCTTGGCGCCGGCAGCGGTGTGGGCAGCGCCGCCATCCAGATCGCCAA
>CATPAM010000536.1 GCA_955651735.1 Candidatus Acidiferrales bacterium
CAAATATGCGCGCCGCGACATCCGGCTCACCATCGCGAAGAATCGGCTGGTGCCGCGCAAAACGCCGGTGCTTGCGTTCCTTTCGCGCCAAAATCCGGTAAACCGGCAGCTCGGCAGAATAAGGCATCGCGCGCTGCAGGCCCTCGGGCAAGCGTAAATTTTCGGAAATTCCTCCGCCCCCGAACACGAAGGGAAGGCGTTTCGGCTCTGCCGGGACGCCTTTTCTTTTTCAGGGAAGTGTTTTTTGGTTCAACTGCGCTGGGACATTATCTGCGGGGCGGTTCGAACGAATAGGTGTGCTGGGGGCCGGTTTCGAGGAGCAGTTTGACGCCGATTCCGGTCAAACCGTTGGGCAGAGCATCGGTGCGCACGACTTCCGCCAAATATTCACGGTTGGTCGAGCCGGGATTCTGCGAATACGGCATGACGAGAAACAGCCGCATGCCCACTTCGTAGCCCTTTTCGCTAGTGTGGAAATAGACGCCGGTGCGCGAGACGCTGATGGTGCCGCGCATATCGTCAAAATGCTGCCGTTGCGGATCGGAAGGGCGAATGCGCATGAGCTGCGTGAATTTACAACGGCGGCTACCGCGGCGCTCGGACTTTGCACGCGAGGCGGAAACCGGACTTTGCGTAAGCTTATTCATTTATTTCCTGAACCAACCAATCCTTCATCGGCCTTTGCTTGCGTTCCCAGCCACTCTGGCGGAGCGGGGCTCCGCGCTTTGTAAGCCTAAGGCAAGCGCAGCCAAAAGCCTATAGCGGAGACGCACTCACGGCGATAGAACGTCTCACGGCGATGGTAGTACGGAAGTACGAGGAAAGGAAGGATGGGTAGCGAAACCATCAACGAAAACTTTAACGGGCGTGGCATGGGTTTCGAACTGAAATCGTAACTTAGGCGGGGTACCGGAATGGCACTGCTACTCGGGGAAGGTACGGAAAGGACCGTACCAGATGTTGGCAGCAAACGAGATATCGCTGTGTGGAGATGAGAGGCTCCTTAGGAATGCGGCTGTGGAATTGCAGCGAGAGGGGCGCTTCACGTGCCAGATCGGTCTGCTGGCCGTTTGAGGTCGGTGGAAGCCAAATAATTCCGGAGAGTGTCTCACCATGAGTGCAAGCGCGCGGAGAAGCCTGGCAACTGACATGGAGTCGGCGCGGAATGGAAGGCCGAATGGAGCTGGGCAAGCAGCCAGTGAATTGGGGGGAAAAGCGGGGCCGGATGCCGGCGGAATGCCAAAGGCGAAGCTCAGCGTGTTTGTGGCAGCGGACAATCGCCTGCTGCGAGAAGCGCTTGCGCGCATGCTGGCGAAGAAAGGCATCGAGGTGACCGGCCTGGAGTCGACCGTGCCATTGCGGGCGGAATCGGTAGCGCAAGCGAACGCGGATGTTTTGTTGCTTACTTCGCAGGGAGCGTTGCATGACGATTTGCTGATGATTCAACAAGTGCGCGCGACAGCTCCGGAGATGCGCATCCTGCTGCTCGGGATGGTCAAAGACGCGGGAGAATTCCTGCAGTGCGTGCGCGCCGGTATAAGCGGATACCTGTTGCATGACGCTTCTTCGCAGGAGGTGCTGGAGGGAGTGGGTGCGGTGCACGCTGGTGAAGCAGTTTGTCCGCGCAAATTGTGCACAGCTCTGTTCCGGTATTTTGAAAGCGAAGCTGCGTCGATGGCGTGCGTTAGCCCGCGACGCAGGTTAGGGCTGACGCGACGGGAGCAGCAGTTGGTTCCGCTGATTGCGAAGGGCCTATCCAATAAAGAAATCGCCAATCATTTCTCAGTTTCCGAGCAGACCGTAAAGAACCACCTCTATCGCATGAAACAAAAGATCGGCGCGGAAGACCGGCTGGATATTGTGCAGCTCTACCGCGCGCAGGGTTTTCTGATCTAGCGAAGAAGCCAAGGACGCCAAGGGTCTGTTCCCGTGCCGGTCTTGATGGCGGCAGCAGTTTCTCCAGAGGGACACTAAATTTAGGCTACTTGAAGTTGGCGTATTCGGATTTTGCGGCGATGAGGATGGGGATGTCGGGGTCGCCGTCTTTCCAAAGGGTGAGGAAGTCCTGGTAGGCGGCCCGGGCCTTGGCGGTGTCGCCGGAGAGAGCGCAGGCACGGGCGAGTCCGAGATGGGCTAGCGCGCCGATGGGTTCATTCAGAACAATGCAACCATGGTCGAGGATTTTCTGAAGGAAGCGCTCGAGCGCGACGAGACGCTTGAGGCGCGTGTCTTCGGCTTTGTAGACGACGTCCATGCCACCGCCGCCCAGCTCCTCGAGGATGCGATAGTGCGAGATCGTCTGGCCGATCATAGGAGAAAGCGACCTTCGTGACGGTCATCTTAGGTTGTCGCGCGCAGACAGGTCAACACAAGCTAGTCAATGGTTGATGAGTGCAGGTGACTTTGCGTGGCGGTTTGTGCGATGCTGCGTGCTCGACATGTGCGAGGGCAGCGAGGAATGCTGAAAAAATTCAAGGACTTGAGCGAGCGGGAAATTCTGGCGCTGGCGATTGCTTCGGAAGAAGAAGACGGGCGGATTTACGGCGAGTTTGCCGACGCGCTGCGGGAAGCGTATCCGGCGACGGCGCAAATGTTCGAGGGCATGCGCGAAGAGGAAGGGGTACACCGGGACCGGCTGATCGGCATGTTTCGCCAGCGCTTTGGCGAGCACATCCCGCTGATCCGGCGCGAGAACGTGAAGGGTTTTTTGCGGCGAAACCCGACCTGGCTGGTGCGGCCGCTGGGCGTCAACGTGGCGCGAAAGCAAGCGGAAGTGATGGAGATGGAAGCGCAACGCTTCTACCAGAAAGCCATCGCACGCACGACGGACGCATCGACGCGTGAACTGCTGAACAAGCTGGCGGACGAAGAACGCAAGCACACGCAGACGGCAGGCAATCTGGAAGAGACGCTGCTGACGCAGAGCGCAAAAGCGGCGGAAGACGCTTCGCACAAGAAACTGTTTCTGCTGCAAATCGTGCAGCCGGGCCTGGCCGGGCTGATGGACGGATCGGTCTCCACGCTGGCGCCGCTATTCGCCGCTGCTTTTGCGACACACAATACCCGGGACGCATTTCGCGTGGGGCTGGCGGCCTCTCTGGGAGCGGGAATCTCGATGGGATTCGCGGAGTCTCTTTCCGACGACGGTTCGCTGACCGGACGGGGCTCGCCTTGGATCCGCGGAGCGGCCACGGGATTGATGACGACGGCGGGCGGGCTGGGGCACACGCTGCCATTTCTAATCGGGAATTTCCATGTGGCAACGCTGATCGCGATTGCTGTTGTGTGCGTCGAACTGGCGGCCATCGCCTACATTCGGCACCGCTACATGGACACGCCTTTTTTGCAGGCTTCGTTTCAGGTCATCGTGGGAGGGTTCCTGGTCTTCCTGACGGGCTACCTGATCGGCAGTTCGTAACAGCAATCCAGCAAAACAGGCTGCGCAACAGAACGCTCTAATCGGAATGAGCAGGGAGAGGGGCGGGGGCGGCGCCGTGTGCGCGACGTCCCTGCAGCCAGGTCTGAATGCGATCCATGTAAATGTAAACGACGGGGGTGGTGAAGAGGGTGAGCATCTGGCTAAGGATTAGTCCGCCGACGATGGTGATACCAAGCGGACGGCGCAGCTCCGAGCCGACGCCAGTGCCAAGGGCCAGCGGGAGAGCGCCGAGAAGCGCGGCCATGGTGGTCATCATGATGGGGCGGAAGCGCAGCAAGCAGGCTTGGTAGATGGCTTCGACGGTGGGCTTGCCTTCCAGGCGCTCCGCTTGCACGGCGAAGTCGATCATGAGGATGGCGTTTTTCTTCACGATGCCGATCAACAGAATGATGCCGATGAGGGCGATGATGTTGAGATCGGACTTGGCGAACCGCACGGCGAGAAGTGCGCCGATGCCAGCGGAGGGGAGCGTGGAGAGAATGGTGATGGGGTGGATAAAACTCTCGTAAAGAATGCCGAGCACGATGTAGACGGCCAAGAGCGCGGTGATGATCAGAACGGGCTGATTGGCGAGGGAATCCTGAAAGGCCTGCGCGGTGCCTTGAAAAGTGGCGTGGACGGTGGAGGGCACGCCAAGTTCGAGTTGCGCCTGAAGAATGTGCTGCACCGCGGGGCCCAGCGAAGCGCCGGGGGCGAGATTGAAGGAGAGCGTGATGGACGGGAAAAGACCCTGATGATTCACGGACAGCGGCGTGTTGGAGGATTCGTAGTGCGCGAAGGCGCTGAGCGGAACAAGCTTGCCGGAGTGTGAGGGAACGTAGATCGTTTTCAGGGCGTCGGGGCTCTGTTGCATCTGGGGAGCGACTTCCAGCACGACGTGGTATTGGTTGAGACCCTTGTAGATGTTGGAGACCTGGCGCTGGCCGAAGGCGTCGCCGAGTGTGTTATCGATGTCCACGAGGCTCACTCCGAGACGGCCGGCGGTGTCGCGATCAATGACAATGTTGCTGGCCAGGCCGCGCATCTGCTGGTCGGAATTGACATCGCGCAATTCGGGGATTTTGGTGATGCGCTGCTGGATGATAGGCGCCCAGTGGGTGAGATCAGTCAAATTATCGGCCTGCAGGGTGTATTGGTATTGCGCGCCGCCGAAACGGCCGCCGACGGTGAGGTCCTGAACGGCTTGCAGAAAGAGTCCGGCGCCGGGGACATGAGAGCTGGCCTTGCGGATGCGGGCGATGACCTGGTCGGCGCTAAGCTTCCGCTCATTGAGAGGCTTTAGCTGGGCGAACATGCGCGCGGTGCTGCCGCCGCTGCCGCCGCCGGTGAACGACGTTACCGAATCGACGGCGGGATCTTTCGCGACGATATCCGTGAAAACCCGCATCTTTTGGGACATGGCTGCAAAGGAAAGATCCTGGTCGCCCTGAATCAAGCCAGTGATCCGCCCGGTGTCCTGCTGGGGGAAAAAGCCCTTTGGAGTGGCCCAGAACAGATAGACGTTGAGGCAAACCGTACCGATGGTGACCAGCAGAATGAAGAATTGATGGCGCAAAACCCAGCGCAAGCCGAGGTCGTAGGTGCGCAGGAGGCCGTTGAAAGCGCTCTCCGATACACGATAAGCGCGGCCGTGCCGACCGCTGTCGTGCCTCAAGAATCGCGCGCACATCATCGGCGTGGTGGTCAGGGAAACAAAGAGGGAGACGCCGATAGCCACGCTGAGCACGACAGCGAATTCGCGGAAGAGCCGGCCGACGATGCCGCCCATCATCAAGATGGGAATGAACACGGCCACGAGCGAGGTGCTCATGGAAAGAACGGTGAAGCCGATTTCGCTGGCACCTTGTATGGTGGCCTCCATGGGCTGCATGCCCCCTTCGATGTGGCGCGTGATGTTTTCGATGACGACGATTGCATCGTCAACGACGAAACCGGTGCAGATGGTCAGCGCCATGAGCGAGAGATTGTCCAGCGTGTAGTGGCACAGATACATGACGCCGAACGTGCCGATAAGGGAGAGAGGCACCGCCACACTGGGAATAATGGTGGCCCAGTAGCTGCGCAAGAAAGCAAAGACCACCAGGATTACGAGAGAGATAGAAATAAGCAGGGTAATTTCGACGTCGTGCACCGAGGCGCGGATCGTGGTGGTACGGTCAATGGCTACGTTTAGGTGCAGCGACGGAGAGATGGAGGCGCGCAAACGCGGCAGCAGGGCCAAAATGCGATCCACGGTTTCGATCATGTTCGCGCCGGGCTGGCGGAAGATGGCGAGCATTACGGAAGGCTGTCCGTTGGTGAGGCCGAGGTTGCGGGTGTCCTCGACGGAGTCGTTGACCTCCGCGACATCGCGCAGGCGCACGGGCGCGCCGACATGTCCGGCGACAATCAGCGGCTGATATTGGTAGGCTTTGAAAAGCTGGTCGGTGTCGGCGATGCTCGACATTTTCGCGGGATCGGAAACCGAACCCTTGGCGAGGTTAGCATTTGCCGCTTGCAAGGAACGGCGAACCGTTTCCAAGCTGATGTTGTAGGCGTTGAGCTGAGTCGGATTCACTTCGACACGAACAGCGGGACGCGAACTGCCCCAGGTAAAGACTTGTCCGACGCCTTGCACCTGGGCCAGCTTCTGCGCCAGGATGGAGTCGGCCGCATCGTAGATTTGCGCCGACGGAATATTTTCCGAAGTCAATGAGAGAAGGACGATGGGTGCGTCGGCAGGATTGGCCTTGCGATAGGTCGGCTGGCCGGGGAGATCTTGAGGAAGCTGGCTGCGCGCGGCATTGATGTCGCGATTCAGGTCAAATTGCAGAGTGATTCCGGTGGAGCCGAGGCCGCTGGAGGAAGTCATTTGGGTAACGCCGGCGATGCGGCCGAACTGGCGCTCGAGCGGAGTGGCCACGGCGGAGGCCATCGTTTCGGGGCTTGCGCCGGGGAGATTCGCACCCACGGAAATTGTCGGGAAATCAACCTGTGGCAGTGGCGCAACGGGAAGAAAGCGAAAGGCCACAAGGCCGGAAAGAAGGATGGCCAGGGTGATCAGCGAGGTCGCGACCGGGCGGCGAATGAAGGGTAAGGAGAAATTTGAGGAGACGTTCACGGCTCAGTCTCCAGCGGCGCCCGCAGGATCTTCGATGGCATTGCCAACATGGAATTGAAAACGATGAGCGACCCAGTCGAAGGCGAGATAGACGACGGGGGTGGTGTAGAGCGTGAGAATCTGGCTGAGGATCAAGCCGCCGACGATGGTGATTCCCAAGGGACGGCGAAGCTCGGAGCCCACGCCCGTTCCGAGCGCCAGCGGCAAACCGCCGAGCAGCGCGGCCATGGTGGTCATCATGATGGGCCGGAAGCGGAGAAGACACGCTTCGTAGATGGCGTCTAGCGGAGCCTTGCCTTCTTTGCGCTCGGCTTCGAGCGCGAAGTCGATCATCATGATGGCGTTCTTTTTGACGATGCCAATCAGCAAGATGATGCCGATTAGCGCGACGATGCTGAATTCGGTACGGCACAGAAGCAAGGCCAAGATCGCGCCCACGCCCGCGGACGGCAGCGTCGAAAGAATGGTGATGGGATGAATGTAACTGTCGTAGAGGACGCCCAGCACGATGTAAACGGTCACCAGCGCCGCCAAAATCAAAATCGGCTCGTTGGAGAGCGAGCGCAGAAACGCCGCGGCGGTCCCTTGGAAGGTGGCCTGGATGCTTGGCGGCAAGCCAATTTCATCTTTTACTTTGTTAATGGCGTTGACGGCTTCACCGAGAGCGGCATTGGGAGCAAGATTGAACGAAAGGGTCACCACCGGGAACTGCCCCTGGTGATTGATGGTTAGAGCCGTGCTGCTAGGTTCAAATCGGGTGAACGCGCTGAGCGGAACCTGCGTCGTTGGAGCCGAGGTAGCCGCCACCGTGATCGCGGTGATAGAAGTGCCGGATCCGGAAGAAGGCGCCTGGCCGGAAGACGAGTGCACATAAATGTTTTTCAGATTTTCCGGGTTCTGCTGGAACTGCGGGTCTACTTCCAAGACCACGTGGTACTGATTCAACTGCGTGAAAATGGTTGAGACCAAACGCTGTCCGAAGGCGTCGTAAAGCGTGTTGTCAACGTCGGCAGGAAGAATTCCGAGGCGCGATGCGGTATCGCGATCAATGGTGAGCACCGCGAGCAAGCCATGGTTCTGCTGGTCGCTGGCGACATCACGCAACTCAGGCAGCTCCTTGAGCTTTTCCATGAAGCGCGGGACCCAATAGGCCAACTCTTTGGCGTCCACGTCTTCCAGGCTGTATTGAAATTGCGTGCGGCTGACGCGATCTTCGACGGTGAGGTCTTGCACCGGCTGCATGAAGAGCGATATGCCGTTCACCTTGGCGAGCGCGGGCTGAAGGCGTCGGATTACGTCGGAGGCGGAAATCTTTCGCTGATCGAGGGGCTTGAGGTTGATCTGGATACGGCCGCTGTTGAGAGTCGTGTTGATCCCATCAATACCGATGAAGGAAGACAGGCTCTCTACGGCAGGGTCCTTCAAGATCACATCGGCCAAGGCGCGCTGCCTGGCTACCATAGCGGCAAAGGAAACGTCCTGCGGACCTTCTGAAACTCCCAGAATCACCCCGGTGTCCTGCACGGGGAAAAAGCCCTTGGGCACGTAGATGTAGAGAAGAATGGTGCCGACCAGCGTTGCGGCGGTGATGAGAAGCGTGGTGGTGCGAAAGCGCAGCACAAATTTCAGCGTACGGCCATAAAACGCGATGACGGAATTAAAAGCGTGTTCCGATTTGCGGTAGAACCAGCTCTGGTCTTCTTCTTTTTGATGGCGCAGCAGCTTGGCGGACATCATGGGCGTAAGCGTCAGTGAAACGAAGGCGGAAACGATGATGGTGACCGCGAGGGTCACGGCGAATTCGCGGAACAGGCGGCCCACGATGTCGCCCATGAACAGCAGCGGAATGAGCACGGCGATCAGGGAAACGGTCAGCGAAAGAATGGTGAAGCCGATCTGCTCGGAGCCCTTGAGCGCGGCTTGCAGAGGCGATTCACCCTCTTCGATATAGCGGGAAATGTTTTCGATCATGACGATGGCATCGTCGACCACGAAGCCGGTGGAAATGGTGAGCGCCATGAGCGAGAGATTGTTGAGGCTGTAGCCCAGCAGGTACATCACGCCGAAGGTGCCCACGATCGAGAGAGGCACGGCAAAACTGGGTATGATCGTGGCGCGAACGCTGCGCAAGAACAGGAAGATGACCAGCACGACGAGCACGATGGTCAGCATCAACGAGAATTGCACATCCGAAACGGAAGCGCGAATGGTGGTGGTACGGTCGGTCAGTATTTCCACGCGCACCGCGGAAGGAAGTGCGGCCTGCAATTGCGGCAGCAATTTCTTGACGCGGTCCACCACGGCAATGATGTTGGCGCCGGGTTGGCGCTGAATATTCAAGATGACCGCAGGGGTCTGGTTGGCCCAGGCAGCCTGCTGCACGTTCTCCACGCCGTCCAGCACGGTGGCCACGTCGGTCAGGCGCACGGGCGCCCCATTGCGATAGGCGACGATCAGCGGCCGGTAGCTGTCGCTCGAAATCAGCTGATCGTTTGCGCCAATGGTGTACGCCTGATGCGGACCGTCGAAAGTGCCTTTGGCCTGGTCCACGTTGGCTTGCGTAAGCGCCGTGCGAAGGTCTTCGAGGCTTAACCCATAGGAAGCGAGAGCGGTGGGATTAGCCTGAATGCGCACTGCCGGACGCTGTCCACCGCTGATGCTGACGAGCCCGACGCCGGTAAGCTGCGAAATTTTTTGCGCCAGCGTGGTGTCCGTAAGGTCTTCGACCTTGGACAGCGGCAGCGAATTGGAGGTAATCGCCAGAGTAAGAATCGGGGCGTCCGCCGGATTGATCTTGCTGTAGATCGGCGGATTGGGCAGTCCCTGCGGCAGGAGATTGGAAGCGCCGTTGATGGAGGCTTGCACCTCCTGCTCGGCGACGTCAATGTTGAGATCGAGATCGAACTGCAGGGTGATGATCGAGCTGCCGTAGGAGCTCGTCGAGGTCATTTGGTTCAGCCCAGGCACTTGCCCGAACTGCCGCTCAAGCGGCGCGGTCACCGAAGAAGACATCACATCCGGACTGGCCCCCGGATAAAACGTTTGGACCTGGATCGTAGGGTAATCGACTTGCGGCAGAGCAGAAACGGGCAATTGCCGGTAGGCGACAAAGCCCACCAGCAAAATCCCCACCATCAGCAATGTGGTAGCGACCGGCCGTAAAATAAACGGCCTGGATGGACTCATTGCGCCTTCCCTGCAGAATGGCCTTGCTGCGGAGCATCGGTACGCTTTCGCGCGCCGCTTTGCGCGTTGGCCTGCTGCGGCGAGGGCTGCTGTCCTGCGTTGGTGTTCTGCGCATTTGGCGCTGCCGGTGCGGTGCTGGGATTGACCTGGCTGCCGTCCTGCAACTTATCTTGTCCGTCGACAACCACGACGTCGCCGGCATTTAATCCCGCACTTAACCCCACCGTGTTGGCTGTGGTTAGCGCGATCGTGACGGTTTGGATTTTGGCGGTGTTGCCGCTCTGCACCACATACACGTAGGTGCCCTGCGGCCCGCGCTGGATGGCCGAAGCGGGCACGATCACCAAATTCTTTTTCACGTCGGCTAGCAGGTGCACATTCACGAATTGATTGGGGAACAAGAGGTTTCGATCGTTGTTGAAAACCGCTTTCAGTTTGTAAGTGCCAGTGGTGGTGTCAATCTGATTGTCGATGGTCAACAGTTTGCCCGATTCGATTTTGGTCGTGTCGTCGCGGTCATAGGCATCAACGACCAGCTGTTCGCCATTGCGGAGCTTGGTGGCAACCTGGGGAAGTTGGTCCTGCGGCAAAGAAAAGATTACCGCGATGGGCTGCAACTGTGTGATGACCAGCAGCCCGTTGGTATCGGTGGCGTGCACAATGTTGCCGATATCGACCAAGCGCAACCCGATGCGCCCGCTGATCGGCGCAGTAACATGGGAATACACCAGCTGCAGCTTCGCGCTGTCAATGGTGCCCTGGTCTGCCTTGATCGAACCTTCAAACTGCCCCACCTGTGCGCCCTGAGTGTCGAGCTGCTGCTTGGGTATCACGCCCTCTTTGTACAGAAGCTGGAAGCGCTCGTAGTTCACTTGCACGTCGCGGAGCTGTGCTTGATCCTTGGCAAGCTGCCCTTCGGCCTGCTCGAGCTGGACCTGATAGGGACGCGGATCGATTTCCAGCAGGCTCTCGCCCTGGTGAACGAATTGACCTTCCAGGAAATTGATTTTTGTGATTTGCCCGTCCACGCGGCTGTGCACCGTCACGGTGTTAAATGCGGTGACCGTCCCTAATCCATCGAAGTACACGGGCAGATCGCCGCGCTGCGCGGTGGCCACGACGACTGGGACGACAAATCCGCCTGCCCCCGCTCCCTGGCGGCCCTGCCCCTTGCTGGTTCCGCCGGGCGCCGCTGGGCCCTGCGCTTCGGTGCTCGCGCGCGATCCGCGGAAATACCAAATGCCCAGACCAACAAGAACGGCCAATGCAAGGATCCATACCCAGCGATGGCCCTTCGAATGAGGCTCGCGCCGCAGAGGCCCTTCGCCGGAAGGGTCTGGCCCGGCTAGATTAGCGCTCAAGTGACCCATTCATACGCTCCTGTATTGCATGGTTATGCGAGCAAGTCTGCCACTGGCAAGACATTCGGGGGAGACGCCAAGCGCTCCAGGTGACCGGCCACAGCCTATCGGAAAACCCTGCTCATTCCTAGAATAGGACGCCCCAAAGCCACAAAAGGTTACGAACGCCAGTGTTACGTTTCCTCACTTTTCGGTCAACAAATCCGCGTGCACAAATGGCTGCTGGACAGTACACTATCGCGCGTTCGGCGCCTCCTTTTGTAAAGCGAGTGAAACTATCAACCTGGCGGCAGGCCATTCACGACCGTTGAAACGGGAGAATAGTGGATCATGTTCAAAGCCTTTGTGATCGGGATATTGATTGGCGTGCTGTCGGTGGCGGCAGGCGCTTGGGTGTACTTCACGAAGGGATGGGCGCCGGTTGCGGTGGCGGACCCACCTATGCTGTTTGAGAAGAAGCTCGCCCACGGCGCATTGAACGCTCGGATCGGCAAAGATCCCCACAGCGATCCGGCGCCGGTTCCTGTCACCGAGGCGACCTATCTCGCTGGAGCTGATGTGTACAAGCAGAACTGCGCGGTCTGCCACGGATTGCCGGGGGAAGCGCAGAGTGCCATCGGACAAGGCATGTTTCCCAAGCCCCCGGAGCTTTTCCACGGAACTGGGGTGACCGACGATCCTGCGTGGGAAACATATTGGAAAGCCAAGAATGGCATTCGCTTGACCGGTATGCCCGGCTTTCAGAAGGCTCTGAACGATACGCAGCTCTGGCAGGTCAGCGTGTTGTTGGCGAATGCGGACAAGATTTCGCCGGCGGTAAAGGCTTACTTATCTTCACCTCCCGGACCACCACCGCAAGCAACGCCGGCTGTTGTCCCGCCGCCGAAGAAGTGACTCTGCGTTTTTTGCGGCACGCTTCTCTGGCGCGGTTTGCATTCACCTTGTCAAGGGTGCGCTGGTTGAAGTGTGATCTTGAAGCAGTACGCGTATTTGCCGGGCGGTTGGGCCGGCACGCGGATGTGCAAGCCGTCCGGCTGCATTGCGAAGGTAAGTGGCGCGGACGATCCCAGCAGCGACACGGAAGCAATCTTCGGTTCGTTTGCCTGAATTCCACCCAGCGAGTGAATTACCGCTTCGCCATTTGATGGCCAGCCGAGCTCAATCGCATAAAGAGCGCCATGTTTCGTAGTGAAACGAAAATCGCGCTCGGTAAACGGCTGCGCGTCGGTATCGTGGAACGCTCCTTCCACGATTTTTGTGGGGCCTTCGCCGTACATTTTCCAGGGGCGGGTGCCGTAGATGGCTTCGGCGTTGGTCTTCAGCCAGGAACCCACCTCGCCAAGAACGCTCTGCACCTCGTCGGGAATAGTGCCGTCGGAGCGGGGACCAATATTGACCAGCAGATTGCCGTTTTTGCTGACGATGTCCACAAGCTGATGAACGATCACCTGGGGGGACTTGAAGCTGTCGTGCTCGATGAATCCCCAGGATTTGTTGCTGATGGAAGTGTCGGTTTGCCAGTAGAGCGGGCGGATATCGTTCAACTGGCCGCGCTCCACGTCGAGAACGGCCGAGTGCTTCTCCATGGCGTCAAGCTTGTAATTGATCACATCGACGGAGCCGCGGGCGGCAGCATCGTTGTAATAGAACGCGGCGAAATCCACGAGGTGCCGGCGAACCGACGGCTGGCCGATCCACCAATCGAAATAGAAGATGTCGGGCTTATATTTCTTCACGATTTCCGCATCGCGGGCCAGCCAATCGTCCAGATAGGCGTTGCTGACATAGGTCCAGTCGGTCAGGAGCGATTCCTTACTTTCCATCCAGGTGTGCGCCGGGCCGTAGAAGGCGGCGAATTGCGGGTCGTTGACGTCTGATTCGAGCTGGCGGCCGCCGTCCAGGAAAAAGTTGTGCTCGACGCGGTGCGAGGAAGCCCCTACGCGTAGGCCCTCGGCGCGAATCGCTTTCGCCAATTCTCCATGCACGTCTCGCCGCGGGCCCATTTTGGCGACGGTCCAGTCGGATAGCCCGCTGTCATACATAGCGAATCCGTCGTGATGCTCAAAAACAGGGATAACGTATTTCGCGCCGGCTTCCTTGAAGAGGCGCGCCCAAGCAGTGGGATCAAAATGCTCAGCTCGGAACATGGGGATGAAATCCTTGTAGCCGAACTTGGTGAGTGGACCGTAGGTGCTGAGATGGTGTTTGTATTCGTCCGAGCCCTGCCGGTACATATTGCGCGGATACCACTCGTTGCCATACGCGGGAACGGAGTAGACACCCCAATGGATGAAAATTCCGAACTTGGCGTCTTTGTACCAATCGGGGACCTCGTACTTTTGCAGCGATTGCCAATCCGCCTGGTAAGGGCCATCGTTCGCCACGCGCTGCACATCGTTAAGAAGCGCGTTTCGTTCAGAATCATATTTCGAGCTGGCGCGTTGCCAGGTTTGATCGATGGTCCGTGCATCCTGTGAATTGGTCGGCTGCATCTGCGGCGAGCTTTGCGCCAAAACAGAGACCGCGGAAAGCGTTGCAGCCAGCAGGAATGGCCCGCGCTGCCAGAAGTGCGCGCGTCGTCTGTGTGTTTTGTGCATGGGTAAAACCAATTTTGGAGCCGCTACAGTAGTGCATCGACTTCCGCGATGTCAAAGAATGCGAGGGATGATTCGACGCAAGGTCGAATGAGACGAGGAATCGGGACTTATCCAAGATGAATCTCGTTCCTACGCGGAAACGTCAGGCCTTCTTTGCCGCACGTGATTCTGGCGTCTTCGTGGCTACATGCCTGATTAACGTGATCGATCCGGACTGCATTCCACATTAAGGATCGCTTTAGTTAGATTCCAGCGTCAAGCAGCGCCGAAGCATAGTAGCCTTTACGCGCATAGACTTTCAGCTTGTGGCCGTCTTTTTCAGCCTTGATGTCCACGGCATGGAATCGCCCGTCCGTTTGCGGGGAAGACGGCGTGTAATAAACCAAATAACGTCCACGAAGGACTTGCTGAAGGTCGGCCAGACGTCGCCCGAGGTCGCCGATCGAGACAGAGGTAAACGTGGTGCCGCCCGTCTGTGCCGACAATGTTTTCAATGCCGGCGTTCCAACCAATGGATCGAACTCGTCTCTCGAGCCTTCCTTCGTGCTCACCGTATATACCGCGACCTCGCCCCGCTGGGCTGCCCAGATGGCTTGCTGGAGTGAAACACTGCTCGAATTGTCTTCGCCATCGCTAATCACCACGAGAACCCGGGCAACCGGTTGTGCTTCAGGGCGACTGGCCAGCTTATCCGCAGCGAAGGCCACAGCGTCCCACAGAGAGGTTCCGCCGCCAGGTGCAAGTTGTGCAAGGGCGCGAGCGGTGAGAGATTTGTCCGATGTGAAGTCCTGCGCCAGCAGCACAGAACAGTTAAAGCCAATCACAAACGCAAGGTCATTCCTGTCCGTGACCACGGTTTCCAAAAACTTGCTGGCCGCGGCCTCCTCGAACAAGAATCGGTCGGTTATGGAGTTGCTCGTATCGATGAGGAGTCCGATGCGCAAGGGAAGTTCAGTTATGTTGTGGAATCCGAGGATGGCGCCCGGAGGCCGGCCGTCATCCCGAATCTGGATGTCGGAAAGGCCGAGGTTGGCCACCGACTTTCCATGATCGGTGACGGCGAACAGCATCGCGACCTCTTCCACTTTGACCCGGATGACTTGGTGGGCAACATTCGCGTCCGTTTGCTCGGGCCCGGAGCTGCCACTGGATGCCGGATCCGCCGCCGGCTTGGCGGCGGCAGTCGGATTCTGCTCCGCTATCTGGTGTGAAGCCTGCCCGGCCTGCGAGCGGTTGACTTGTTCTTCTTTGACTTGATCGAGCAGTTTACGAAACTGAACCAATAAGGGCGACTTTGCATCTTCGCTCAGCAACGTCTCCAGCTCATCTTGCGCTTCGCTGAGATGATTTTGCGTCTCCCATGCCCCGGCCGCAAACAAATGCACCAGAGCAGCGTCCTCATGCTTTCGGTGATGCACCTGACGTGTGGTGGCGATCACCGCGGAATAGTCACGGTTTTTGAATTCTGCGTAAGTCAAAGCGGTGAGTAGCACAAGATCAAGGGGAGCCATCGAAGAGGCCTTTTGCAGGGTCTCTTCGGCATCAGGGTAGCGTTGAAGCTGCATCTGAGCGCACCCGAGATTTAAGTACGAGCCTGGCAGGTGATCGTCGAGCGCGATCGCTCGAGCAAATTCGTCGTGCGCCTGCTGGTTTTGACCGAGATTAAGATAGGCGATGCCCAGCGCGTCATGCGCTGCCACGAAACTGGGATAAATCGATGTTGCCCGCGCCAGATGATCGATGGCCGCTGGCAACTCCTTGCGAATCAGGTGCAGGTAGCCTTTTTCGTATTCTTTCCGCGCGTTCTTCGGCGCCGCAAGGTCCAGCTTGGATACCGAATTCGCCTGGTCCAGTACTGGTGATGCGTGTGCGCTATAGAATCGGAATATGGCGGAATCCAATTTCGCCATTTGCAGCGCACGGAAACTGGTGAGGTCAACGCCGAATTTTTCCCCTTGGGACGGCACACTGTGTAGTTGAGCATCGGCAGAACCGGCGCCCATGCTCCAACCAAGTCCGGCGACGAGCAATACCCGCGACAGTTGACGAAACATGAAGCTTCGCCTCACACAAGCAATGCCAGAGGGAGACTAGAGAAATTGAGTGCGCGAAGTATAACCCTTTTGCCGGACACCTGGCTATCCTCGGGCAGCCAGCCGTGGGCTTGATTGACTATCCGCCAGATACAAGCCTAAGATGCGCAAATACCGGGCGGCCCGCGATTGGCTTTACACAACCAACACAGAACTTAGCTCGGCAAGCCGCTGGCACATGACGGTGAAACTGTTTCGCCTCCTATCTCGCGTCTTTCAGAATATGTATTGGATAGTTGTGTTGCTGTTGCCCCTGCCGGCCGGCGCCGCAACCACCCCGCCGAACTCGACACCATTGCTGGTCGCCATCGGCGATGTCCATGGAGATTTCGAAGACTTTTGCTCCATTTTGCGACGCGTGGGGCTCATCGACGAGCAGCGCCACTGGACCGGCGGTAATACCACCTTCCTTCAGCTTGGCGATCTCATCGATCGCGGACCAAAGCCTCGCCAGGTTTTGGACTTGATGCTGTCGCTCGATGAGCAATCGGCGAAGGCTGGCGGCCGCGTCGTGGCGCTATTGGGCAACCACGAGATGATGAATCTCATGGGTGACCTTCGCTACGTTACTGTGGGCAATTACGCAAGTTTTGTGGATAGCGAGTCCGAAAATCGTCGACAAACTGCTTTTCAAAAGTACTTCGAGTGGCGCAAGGCTCATCCGCAGCTCTTGGCCGAACTAAATCAGCCCGTGCTGCCGGAAACGGAAGCGGAGTGGATGACCAGGCACCCACGAGGATTCATCGAACACCGCGCGGCGTTTAGTCCCACCGGAATTTACGGCAGGTGGCTGCGGCAGCGTTTTGCGATAGTCAAGATCGGTGGGGTCATCTTCTTGCACGGCGGAATCAATCCTGATCTGACTTCGGTAGGACTAGATCAGATCAACGACCGCATTCGCGGCGAGATAAATCAATACGATGAGGCCCGCCAGTATCTGGCTGACGAAAACGTGCTCTTGCCATTCTTCACCCTCCAGGAAGCGATCGCGGTCGCCCAGGCAGAACTGATTGCTGAGCGCAAGCAGCGCGCCAATTCGAACGACACACGCCAGACTAGGATCGAACAATTTCTTGCGCTAGGCGGCTGGCTTTGCGTACGCGAAGACGGTCCGCTTTGGTATCGCGGTTATGACCAATGGAGCGAAGAAGAGGGAGCCCCGAGAGTTGAGAAAATCCTAGCGGTTTTCAACGCCACAAACATCGTCGTGGGCCATACCGTTCAAAAAACGGCCCGAATCCGCCCTGGCTTTGGCGGAAGGATCGTGTTCATTGATACAGGCATGCTTTCCAGCTACTACCATGGCGGCAAACCATCGGCACTGGAGATAAACGAAGATAGAAAGTTCACCGCCGTGTATTTGGACCAGCAAGTTGCGCTGCCAGACACAAAATCTGCGCAGTCTACGCTGAAGTAGGGACCTGTGAACGCGTTTTTTGGCGAGCAGATCAGTTTATGGAAGCCACGGCCGGCTTTACCCAAATCTTGTGATAACGTAAGTCTAAATAAATCAGCGGACGGGCCTGTAAGCCGGATTCTGATAACGCACATTGCAAACACGTAACTTATTGAAAACACTGGGCCAGCTAACATCGGTAGACGGCAAATTTGTCACGGAAGTCAGCTTTTTCTGTTAGACGACTGTTAGACGAATCTTTCGCGAACTGTTCATTTCCAAACCAAGATGACCAGCCTAATCTCGTGGGAACAATGCGATTTCAACCTCGGCTCCTGGGCCGACGTTCGGAATCTTCTTAGAACACGCAATCTCAATTATGTGGTCACCGTGTCCGCCTCCGCCCGTCGCATCAAGATTCTATATGCCCAAAGTCCGTTTATGCGGCAGATTTCGAACTGGAACTCCTCTGGTTCGTTTAGTTCTTTGCCGTGAATCCTAAAATGCTCTTTGATTGGTATCCGCTCGCCAACATTCACGTTCAAAGTCCCTGGGTAGAGTCGCTCACGCGTCGCTCTTTCGAATACTCCAGGGTATTGCGTCATGCGCCTGGAAAAATGTTTCAAGCCTTCCGCGTCAGGACAAACTAACCCTTTCAGAATAATCATGGTGTCCTCGCAAAACAGAGTTGCGAAACACTAGAGAGTATCGCGCACATGACCTTGCCAAGACTCAGCGAGAATCGTCTGAAGAAAGGAGTGCGTTTCGACGCTCGACATCAGAAACAAACAAGGAGGTCGAACATCTGGTCGAGAACCTGTGTCACAGTGCCGTCACAACCCAAAGCACCCAAATTACTTCAGCTTCGCGTACTCGGCTTTCGCAGCGATGAAAATGGGGATGTCAGGGTCGGCGTCTTTCCATAGCGTGAGGAAATCTTGATAGGCGGTGCGGGATTTGGCGGTGTCGCCTTGCATGACATAGGCTCTGCCGATTTGCAGACGAGAGATTGCTCCGATGGGTGAGTTCAAAACAATTCCACGATGGTCGAGAATTTTCTGGAACTCGGCGGCGGCTTCGCTGCCCTGATGCGCGGCTAGATAGGCTTCGCCGTGGGCATAGATGGGATATAAAGCCGGGGCGAAAGCACTCTGCGCGGACGACCCAAGCTCGTAGGGAACGGCGAGTTGGAGAGCCTCTATGGCCTTCGACGAATCATCGCGGATGAGCGCGAGCTGTCCACGAAGCGTGGGCAGATAGTTAAACCGCACCAATGTGTTTTCCGGGAAGCGCTTGTCTAGGTCATCCGACAGTGCCCTTGCTCGGGTTGCGTCTCCAGCAAATGCCAGCGCCAACGCTGCTCCAAATTGCACAAGCCGACCCGAGGAAAGTCTGAGCGCCGACTGAGCTCGCTTCCGGGCTTCGACAGCATTGCCAAACAGAGCTTCTCGCAGGGCCGCTTCTGCTTCATAGCCCGCCGCCGTCTCTTTCTCTTCCGCACGCTCGGCTGAAGCAACTGCCCGACGGGAGAATTCTCGGGCCGTCTTCAGGTGACCGAAATAGGCGTTCGTGTCAGCTTCATAGTACAACAGCACATCTTCCACTCCCGGCTTGCCCGCCGACCAAGTCACTTGCTGCTCCATTCCCTTCTTATCGTTTTGTAAGAATGCAATCAGGTACAAAACGAACCGCAAGTCTGGAGAATCGAGCCCCTTCGCCTGCGCCTCTGCGGCCGTGGCATGCGCTTCCTCCAAACGATTGAGAGATAGGAAGCCGGAAATGAAGTTAGAATAATTGACATTGCTTGCGGGGTTGAGGCGCAAGGCCTCTCGGTATTCTGCAAGGGCGTTGTCATATTGTCCGAGGGCAGCGTAGACCAAAGCCAAAACGTTTCGCGCAGCCCAATCTCGCGGAAATGTCCGTGCGAAGAGTTGGCAAGACTGGTAGTCCTTTCCGAGGTCGCCGGTGGCCGCGAAGTGATAGCTGGATTCGATGGACAATTTCTCTCGCTCGCTCACCCGTTCACGTAGTTCGTAGGACTTCCGTGCGCTCTCTGCAGCCAAGCCGGTTTCCCCGAGGTTAATGTAGGCTGCACCGAGCCACTCATAGGCTACGGCAAAGCGCGGGTCGAGCTGAATAGCTCGCTGAAAAAACGGCACCGCAGCAGCGTCGTCACCGAGTCTCACCAGACTTTTCAGTCCCAAGCTGTACGCCTGCAGAGCCTCGAGCGATGGCGTAGTGGCCTGCTCTAAGGGAGTGTCAAACTTCTGTACGGTACTGAGCGACTCTCCCAACTTAGTTCGAATCTCGGAAGCTGCCCTGCTCAATGCACCAAGGACGTGGCTCTTGTCGCTCGCCTGTGCTTCCGTGCTCGCCAGCGATTCTCCGCTTCCGCAGTTGACCGCCTTGAGCGTCAGAAGGTATTGCGTGCCAATCTGCGCAATTGAACCGTCGAGGACGGCGGCGCTTCCCGTCCGCTGACCGAGTTCCCGAGCTATCGCAGGTGTGAGTCTTGCATCGGCTGGCTGGCCCATCAGGCCGAGCGTCTGCTGGATTTGCTGGTCAGAGATAATGCTCAGGAAGGGTGATTGTTCCAGTTGTACAGATAGCCCCTGCCGCAGTGTGCCGTCAAACACAGTGTCGCCGGTCGTGTTGGTGAAGTCCGCGAGGACGATGGTGTCCTTGTCCGTCAGCGCGTGTGCCTTGCGAGAGAAAAGCAACCAACCGCCCACGGCCAGTCCGATGACCAGCACTGCTGCGACAGCGAGCGCCCACTGAATGGATTTGTGGGCGGGCTTCAGTCCGGCCTCGCCTGCTGCGACGGGTGCCCGGCCCGAATCTGAATCGCGCTTCAGGCGCTGCAAGTCGGTTCGAATGTCGGCCGCGTGCTGGTAGCGCAGCTTCTTGTCTTTTTCCAGTGCCTTGTTGATGACCTCTTCGAGCTTTGCAGGAACGCCGGGATTCAACCGCACAGGCGCAACTGGGCTGCGATTCAGAATTGCTTCCGCAATCACGCCAGAGGTCTCACCCCGGAAGGGCATAACCCCGGTCGCCATCTCGTAGAGCACCACACCAAATGAAAACAGGTCCGTGCGTGCATCTAGCTCTTGGCCCCGTACCTGTTCTGGTGACATGTACGCGATAGTGCCAATCACCGTGCCCGGTCGAGTGAGCTGTTCTAGCTCGCTGACTGTGGGCATCGCCGAAAGAGTCGCAGCACCGCCAGCGGGAGCCAGTTTCGCTAGCCCAAAATCCAAAATCTTAACGTGCCCGCGCTTTGTGGCGAAGATGTTCGCTGGCTTTATATCGCGGTGGATGATGTGTTCAGCGTGGGCCGCTTCGAGCGCGTCGGCAATCTCAATTCCCAAGTCCAGCACTTGCTCAAGCGGCAGCGGCTTGCCGGAGATGCGGTGCTTCAGCGTCATCCCGTCGAGAAACTCCATGGCAATGAAGGGCTGGCCGTTGTGTTCGCCGATTTCATGGATGGTGCAAATATTTGGATGGTTCAGGGCGGAAGCAGCCTGCGCCTCGCGGTCAAAGCGGCTCAGAGCTTGCGAGTCTGGCGCGAACCCGTCAGGAAGGAACTTCAGGGCAACGAAGCGGTGGAGCTTGGTGTCCTCAGCTTTATAGACAACGCCCATGCCGCCGCCACCGAGCTTCTCGATGATGCGGTAATGCGAGATGTTTTGGCCAATCATGAGCGGGATTGGCAGAAATCTTAGGTTGGGAACCACGGCTGAGTCAACGTACGGAGACGAAGGTCGTGCCGTGGAGAATTTGCTGGCTTTTGCAGCCTATCGCAAGGATGAAGCTAGAGGCGTCATCCTCAGGAGCTAGAATCAGCAATCGCCGCCAGCGCAATCCGCAGGATGGTCTACGGCAAGCTGAAGCCTCTTGTTATCGACACATGCCCGTTCGTGAATCTGCCGGAGAC
>CATPAM010000537.1 GCA_955651735.1 Candidatus Acidiferrales bacterium
TAACCAACAGGGACACAAGAATCTTCATAGTAGAAATTGTGGAACCCCAGCGTGGCGACTGCAACCGGGGCGTCAAGGGGGCGTGCGGAAGGAAACAACAGGGAGCTTTGTTCGGTCACCGATGTCGGGATTTGCTAGACTCACACCAGTCGCAGAGCCCCCTTCCTCGGTAAAATTTTCCGTTCTTGTAACACACCAAATAACCGTGCCGCTGATGGAATTCAGCATAGAAAAGCTACGCGAAGAAGAGTTGGAGGAAGCGCGCGCGATCCAAAGCGTGATGCTGCCGGCCGAACCGTTGCGCGCCGGCGCCGTCAGGATCTCGCACAAGTTTCGGCCCGTGACGGAGGTGGGCGGTGATTTCCTGGATTATTTCGAACTGTCGGACGGAAGCGTCGGGCTGTACCTCGGGGACGTATCCGGAAAAGGCCTCCCGGCGGCAATGTATGCCGCGTTGGCGGTGGGAACGCTGCGGGGCGTTCATAAAACGGGCCAATCGCCGTGTACTGTACTCTCCACTCTAAATCGCAGATTGCAGGTTCAAGGGGTACCCCGCCGCTACAGCGCTGCGCAATATGCCATCTTCGATCCTCGCACTGCCCAGATGCATGTTACCAGCGCGGGAATGTCAGGGCCCTTCCATCTCACTGCGCAAGGTTGCCGGGTCTTGGAAATTCCAGGGCTACCGCCAGGGCTGTTTGCAGAGGCGCAGTACGACGTTGCGACACTGACCTTGCAACCGGGCGACTCCGTCTTGTTTTGCACGGACGGAATCACCGAAGCCTTCAATACCGAAGATGAGGCGTTCGGGATAGCGCGGCTGCAGAGCCTTTGCGATAAGGGCCTGCGGATTCCGCCCCGGGAACTACTAGCACGCATATTCGCGGCGGTAGAAACCTTCGCCCAGGGCCGGCAACAAAACGACGATATGGCGGCTGCAGTCTTTCATTACGGTCTGTTGACACCAACCAAGGAGTGAGCGAACGGGCGGCGTGCCAAGCTAAAGGTTGACGAGTCTGGACATGACTCTAGCGATGAGCAAACGCTGACGATTCCAATCCCTGCGCGCTGAAAAACGGCCCGGCGTTTCGCCGGGCCGTTTCGTCTTTAGGCTCTCAGGTAACAGCAGGCTGCGTGATTAGTGGCTTAGGATTTAGTGGATCGCGCGAGGCACTTCAACGCGCTTGCCCTTCGGTTCCGGGGGCACGATTGCCGGTGTCACCGGATCCTTCTGCAACGCGTGTTCCAGCACCTCATCGAGCGTCCTAACGTAGACGATCTTCATGTCGCCAAGAATTTCCGGCGTAAGATCGGCCACGGCGTTGGGCTCGTTGTCCGCGGGCATCAGCACTTCCTTGATTCCCGCGCGCTTCGCGCCAAGCACCTTTTCCTTTACGCCGCCGATTGGTAGCACCACGCCGGAAAGCGTCATCTCTCCGGTCATGGCTAGCCCTTCGCGCACCGGGCGCCCGCTGAGCAGGCTGACCAGCGCGGTTACCATCGCCGCGCCCGCCGAAGGACCATCCTTTGGCACCGCGCCAGACGGCACGTGGATGTGGATGTCCTGCTTGCGGAAGAAGTCCGGATCGATGCCATAACGTTCGCCGTTGGCTCGTGTCCAGGTCAGCGCCGCGGTCATCGATTCCTGCATAACTTCGCCGAGGTGGCCGGTCATGGTGAACTGCTTGCCGCCGCGCATGCGCGTGGATTTTTTTTTTATTTTTTCGGCGACCACCGTGTTCTACACCAGCCCCACCGCCACTCCGGGCTTCTTTACCCGCTCCGCGACTTCTTTTTCGGTGCGGAACTTGGGCACGCCCAGGAATTCACGGACGACTTCCGGCGTCACCACCATCTTTTCCGTTTTGCCCTCGGCGATGCGCCGCGCCTGTTTGCGCGTGATGGTGGCGATCTCACGTTCCAGGTTGCGCACACCGGCTTCGCGCGTGAAGCTGTGGATGATTTCCTGGAGGCCTGGATCCGTGAACTCCAGTTGCTCGCCCACTTTCAATCCGTGCTCCGCCGCTTGCTTCGGGATCAGGTACTTGTGCGCGATGTGCAGCTTCTCTTCTCCTGTATAGCCCGGCAGCTCAATGATCTCCATGCGGTCACGCAGCGGCTCCGGGATGGGGTCCATCCAGTTGGCCGTGGCAATGAACAGCACTTTCGAGAGATCGAATGGCACGTCCAGGTAGTGATCGCGGAAAGAGTTGTTCTGCTCGGGATCGAGCACTTCCATCAGCGCCGACGACGGGTCCCCGCGGAAGTCGCGTCCGAGCTTGTCGACTTCGTCCAACATCATGACCGGGTCGTTCATCTCCGCGCGCTTGATGCCTTGGATGATTTGACCAGGCAGCGCGCCGATGTAGGTCCGGCGGTGTCCGCGGATTTCCGCTTCGTCGTGCATGCCGCCCAAAGCGATGCGCACAAACTTGCGTCCGAGCGAACGCGCAATGGACTTGCCCAGCGAGGTCTTGCCCACGCCTGGAGGCCCGATGAAGCACAGGATCGGCCCCTTCATACCCGGCTGGAGCTTTTTGACCGCCAGGTAATCCAGGATGCGTTCCTTGACCTTTTCCAGGTCATAGTGATCCTCGTTGAGGATTGTCTGCGCTTTGGTGATGTCAATTTCCTCGTTACCGGAAGACTTGCTCCACGGCAGCGAGGTCATCCATTCCAGATAGGTCCGCGAAACCATGTACTCCGCGGAAGCCGGGGTCATCTTGGCCAGCCGCTTCAGCTCGCGCTCGCATTCCTTCTTGGCCTCGGCCGGCATGTTGGCGTCTTCCACTTTTTTGCGAAGCTCGTCGATCTCCTGCATGGAATCGTCGGACTCACCCAGTTCCTTCTGAATCGCTTTCATTTGCTCGCGAAGCAGGTATTCGCGCTGGTTTTGGCTGACCTGCTCTTGCACCTGCTCGTGGATCTTGGAGCGCAACTCGAGCACTTCCAGCTCTTTGGACAGCTCACGAATCAACGCTTCCAGGCGCTTGCGCACATTGGGCGTTTCGATCAGTTCTTGCCGCACGAGCGTGGAAAGCGAAGGCAGCGTTCCGGCCATGAAATCCGCCAAGCGGCCGGGATCGTCAATGTTCAGCGCTACCGATTGCAAATCATCGGACAGTTGCGGCGAGTGGCTGACGACGTCGCGGAACAATTCCTGCGCGTTGCGCTGCAAAGCCTCAAGTTCGGCATCCACTTCGCCGATGATGTCCGGCTGCGGCTCAACGCGGGCCCGCATGTACGGACGCAAGGTAACCAGTTCGGTGACTTGCACGCGCTGCAAGCCCTCCAGAAAAACGACCACATTGCCGTTGGGCATTTTTACGGTCTTGTGTACTTTGGCCACGGTCCCGACCTTGTGCAGGTCCGCGGCAGAGGGATCCTCAATGCGTGGGTCGTGCTGAGCGACCACCGCCAAAAGCTTTTCATCCCCCTCTAACGAATTGACCAGCGCCAGAGAGCTTTCCCGGCCGACCGTCAGCGGAAGCACGGCGCCGGGAAACAGCACCGTGTCGCGCACTGGCAGGACCGGCAAAACGTCTGGCACCGAGAATTTTTTCTCAGCCATGATGTCCCCTAATCTTAAGCGCGAAACGGAACAAGAAACGCGCTTAGGTGCTTAGATGCCGCGGGGTGGTAAAGGGTGCGAGAGTTGTAACTCCAAGTAGCACAAAATCTTAGTGTGACCAACTAAGATTATGGCACTCCCTGCCGCCCCAATGCAACGCCAGAAGAAAAACTCGCAGAATCAATTAGATGGCATCGGAGCCAAGCCGATTCTCGGTCATTTGGATCGTCTTTTGACCGTCTCTCGCTCAGACCCTGCAAAGTTGCGCTGCACATACTCCTTGGCCTGCTCTTCGGAAGTAACTAGCCCTTCCAACTGGGCGTCCTCTACCGCGCGTAGGATTTCGCTGAAGAGCGGGCCAGGCTTGTAGCCCATCTCGAGCAGATCATCCCCGGTAAGCAATCGAGGGGGCCGGATCTGCTCTGCGGGCGTCTCCGCCAGGGTGCCGCGCACAAATCCGTAAGACGCAAGGCGCCCGTGGCTGGAGAGGCAATCCAGCCGGTGCAACTCCAAGTGCTCCTCGAAGCGCGGCAGCCGGACAAAGCGTTTCAGCGTCGAAACCCGCATTTGTTCGACGTCCTTGAACCTCATGTGGTTGGCCACCAGTGCCACAATCTGCTCGGCATCGTCGTTCGAGAAGCGCAAACGCCGGGTGATGTCTTGCGTCAAGCGCACCCCAACGTCGACGTGCCCATCAAAACGGATGCGATCGCCTGTCTCCTCCGCGGACTTGAAGGTCGCCGGCTTGCCTACGTCGTGTAAAAGGACGCCCCACGCCAGCGTCGGCGAAGCGCCAGCCGGCAGTTGCTCGATCATCAGCCGCGTGTGGATCCAGACGTCGCCCTCGGGGTGAAACTGCGGCGGCTGTTCCACCCCTTTCAACGCCGCGACCTCCGGCAGAACTACCTCCAGGAGCCCTGTTTGCTCGAGTAGCTCAAATCCTCGTCGCGCCGCGCCCTCGGTGAGCAACTTCGTGAGTTCGTCCCGTACGCGCTCTGCCGAAACCTGTGTAATTTCGCAAGCATGCCGCTGTATGGCCTCGAAAGTGGCAGGCTCAATGGTGAAGGCAAAGCGAGCGGCAAAGCGCACCGCTCGCAGCAGCCGCAGCTTGTCCTCGCGGAAACGGACGGCCGGTTCGCCGATGGCCCGCAGCACGCGGTCGCGCAGGTCGTTTTGGCCGCCGACATAGTCGATCAGCTCGCTCTTGAGCGGATCGAAGA
>CATPAM010000538.1 GCA_955651735.1 Candidatus Acidiferrales bacterium
CAACAGGACCACGCAAAGGAGATTGGGCAAATAGCGAGAGTGTCTGGACATGAAACGAGTATATGGCTTTTCGGTCACAGGACTGTAAACGTGGGGCGAGTCCCACAAACGGTTTGTAGAAGTCATGAACAGGTTTCGACGGGTAGCCCGCTCAGCGCCGTTTCTTGCTTTCGATGTGCGCGACGCGCGCCTTCACCAGTTTCTTGACAAGTGCAGTCGGCAGCGGCTTGTCCGTGGGGAAGTGGATGGTCCCTTTGGATGTGGAGAACCCCTTAAGTTCGTTCTTGAACGCCTCGATCACGGACGCAGTAGGGAACAAACTGCAGTGGTTCGAAAACGCGGCGAACCACACCAGCACTCCTTTGTACTTGAACGCAGGAATCCGATAGCTGATGGTCTCGGTGGCCTCCGGTGGCACAGCGGACCGAATCGCCGCGCGCATCTTGTTCAAGGTGCTGCGCGCGGGTTCCGGGACCCGAGCAACGTATTCATCAACGTTTCTCGGAGCACCGTTGCCTTTCGCCGCAGAACCGCGATTGCCAGATTTCACTTTTTTCATGCCGGCCATGCTACGGGAACTTCCAGTGCAAGTCCATGACCGGAGACCACCCGAACGTAGCTGAGTATCTGTGCCGCCCGACGTTTTGCTTTCCCACATCTCTGCTGGCTATCCAAATTGGATGTTGCGCCAACCGCCGGTTCTCCAGAACAATCGTAGTCCGTCGTATGTAAGCAGGAGCAACCCATGGCCACCGCCACTACTTCCCCCATCACCGATTACCGCCAGGAATGGTTCGAGATCGAAGACGCCACCTACCTGAATGCCGCCGGACAGGCCCCTATGCCCAAAGCTTCGCATCGCGCCGTGCAAGCTGCCCTCGAATGGAAGAAAAATCCGCACCACATGCCGGACTCTGCCTACTTCGAAGTGCCTAACCGCATCCGCGCTTCCATCGCGCAACTCATCGGCGGCAAACCCGAAGAAATTGCGCTGACCACCGGCGCCAGTACCGGAATGTCCGCGGTTGCCTACGGACTCACCTGGAAACCCGGCGACGAAATTCTCACCGCCAAAGGCGAATTCCCTTTGCAATACGCCACCTGGAAGCCCATGGAAGCACGCGAAGGCATTGTGCTGAAAATTGTCGCGCCCCGCGACCGCTTCATCACCGCCGATGACTTCCTCACCGCCATCACTCCGAAAACGCGCATGGTCTCCGTAAGCCTGGTGCGCTTCGATAACGGCGTGCTGCTCGACGCCGCGCGCATCGCCGCTGCGTGTCACGCGCAAGGCGCCCTCCTGCTGCTCGACGTCAGCCAGTGCTGCGGTGGCATACCGCTCGATGTCGCCGAGCTCGGCGCCGATTTCCTGGTTTGCGCCGGATACAAATGGCTGCTCAGCCCCTACGGCACGGGATTTTTCTGGGCTAAAATCGAGCACACCGACGACATGCGTCCCGGCCCGTTTTACTGGGCCGCCGCCGAAGGCGCGGAAATTTTCCACTCGCTCGCACACGAAAATCCCAAGCTCACGCGCGGTGCCCGCCGCTGGGACATGGCCGAGACTTCTAACTATTTCAACTTCGCCGCTATGGACGCCTCGCTACAATTCGTTTTGCAGCTCGGACCCGCAACCGTCGAAGCACACAACCGCAAACTGATCGATCTCCTGTTCGAACGCCTGCCGAAAGATCGCTGCGTCCCCGCCAGCCCGCTCGATTCTGCGCAACGCGGACCTTACGGCTGCTTCGCCGCCCGCACGCCGGAAAAGACCGCTGAGCTCTATCACAAACTCCTGAAAGAAAAAATCATCACCAGTTTGCGCGAAGGGAATATTCGCGTGTCCCCGCATGTTTATAATACCGAGCGCGACATCGATCGCCTCATCTCCGCAATCACAATATGATTGCCGCCGTCACGGTATGAACTCATCTGAAAATTGGCCGCGCATCGCGGTGGTGGGCGCGGGCGCCGTCGGCGGTTATTTCGGCGGAATGCTGGCGCGCGCCGGCGCGCCCATTGTGATGATCGGCCGCGCTGCGTTTGTGGAAGCTGTTCGAAACAGCGGCCTGCTGCTGGACACGCTGCAATTCAAGGAAACCGTGCGCGTGGAAGCGTCCACCGAACTGGAAGCCGCGAGCGGGGCGGACGTAATTCTTTTCTGCGTGAAAACGACGGACACCGAATCGACGGCGCGCGCGCTCGCACCGCTGCTTTCTTCTTCCGCGACACTTGTCAGTTTGCAGAACGGCGTGGACAACGCGGAAAAACTTCGCGCCGCCGGAATCGACGCGCTCAGCGCCGTCGTGTACGTTGCCGCCTCGGTTC
Source organism: Candidatus Acidiferrales bacterium (assembly GCA_955651735.1). GTDB lineage: Bacteria > Acidobacteriota > Terriglobia > Acidiferrales > UBA7541 > Acidiferrum. The sequence continues at coordinate 2,329 of CATPAM010000538.1, forward strand.
CGGAACCTGCTCACATCAAGCACGTTGGCCGCGGCGATCTTGTCGTCGGTCCGCGCAACGCACGCACGGAACAATTTGCCGCGCTTTTTGAACGCGCGGGAATTGCCTGCCGCATTTCCGACAATATCGACGGCGAGCTGTGGACCAAGCTCATTTGGAATTGCGCGCTCAACGCTATCTCCGCCCTGGGTCGCGCGAAGTACGGACAAATCGCGGCCAGCGAGGACGCGCGCAAAGTTGTCGAAACTGTGGTGAACGAAGTTCTCGCCGTTGCTGCCGCGGCGCGCATCCAACTGCCCGGCGTGGAAACGCCGCAAGCGGGATTGGCGGGCGCGCTAAAAATCGCCACGCAAATGTCCAGCGCGATTTCTTCCACTGGACAGGACCTGAGGCGTGGCAAGCGCACGGAAATTGATTCTCTCAACGGCTACATTTCTCGGCGCGGCGCGGAACTCGGCGTTCCTACTCCGGTGAATCACGTGCTCTACACGCTGGTGAAGCTCGCCGAAGGCCGCACTTAAAATGCTTTTTTAATTTTTAGCGCTTCGTACTTCCTTTTCTTTCCTCTTCAGCGGCTTTACGGATTTTCCGGGAGACGGAATGGAATGTGCACGATGGCTTCCAGCTCAATCGGAATTCCCTGCTTCGCGCCGGGACGGAATTTCCACTGGCGCAGCGCTCTGATCGCATTGGCGTCAAGCTGCTCATCGATTCCGCGCACGAGCTGAATGCTGTCTACCGAACCGTCACGGCGAATCACCGCGTAAAGAATGACTTCGCCGGTGACGCGCTCGCTAATCAAAGTTGGCGGATACTTGGGATCCACTTTTTGCAGCGGCACGGGCCCGGATAACTCCGCGGATTGCTGCCCGTGATGCGTATTTTCGGCGCCGGTGCGCAGCTCGGAAAAATTCAGGATCCAGCTTCCGGTGGCGCTGTTCAGATTCGGCATGTTCACGTTAAGCGTGTAGACACTCTTGTACGCAAAAACTGCTTCGGGCCTAGCGCCGGGCGGAAGCGCGGCAAAATCCGGCGGGCCGGTGCGCTCGGCGACGTCTTCGCTCTCCGCCTTGGAATCCGGCCGGAGCATTAATTTGCGCGCTGGCGCGATGATTTTTGCGCCGCCGCCGGACGC
>CATPAM010000539.1 GCA_955651735.1 Candidatus Acidiferrales bacterium
CCCTTCGGCCTGCCCGGTGATTTCTTTGACGGTTGCCTGGTTCAAGCATCCCTGCGCTACCAAGCGCCCACCCTGGCGGTGGATTTCCTTTAGCAGTGCCTTTCCGGCAGCGTCTATAAAGCTGACGCCACAAAGGTCGACGTTGAACTTTTCGATGGGGGAAGCGGCGCGCAATTCGCGCCAGCACTGCTCCAGGGTGGTGACCGAGTCTCCAGCCAAGCGCCCCTCGACGGTGAGAAGGACTTTAGTGCGCTTTTTCTCTGTAGTGACTCTGAGCATAACCCGATTCTATTTTGGATGAAAGTGGTGCATTTCGCGCGCCACGGGATATAATTTCTCACTAATCTTGCAAGTCTTTTATTTATTGTAACTTACGATGCTGATCGGCTTTGGCATACCCTCTCCAACAAGCCCATATATGGTCAGTATAGCCGTATATTGCCATTCTACTATGGCACTATATGGGCACATCGTGGACGGCCTATTTCTCTCGGTTGGATATGGGCAAGGGCGGCAGGCGGCACTAAATGAGTTTTCGCTAACGCAGACCACGCTTAAGGTGACTAACGCGCCCCGGGAATTGAGGATGGGGGTTGCCCGCCAACTGGGCGTCAACCCTGCACCAAAACGGTGCCCGCGTAGCGCGCAGAAAGGCCGGCGTTTGTTTAGTGGCGGACGGCGATGGCTTGCAGCTCGAAATGGCCGCCGCGCAGCAGCGCGGCCGCTCCGATGAACTCGCGCGCGGGCAAGTCCTTGGTAGTGAAGTAGGTGCGGTAGATACCGTTGAATTTGTCGAAGAGCGAGAGGTCCGTGCAGGCAATTTGCACGTAGACCAGATCGTCCATGGTCATACCGGCCTGCTCGAGAGTGGCCTTGATTTGATCGAGCAAGATCTTGATTTCGTCGTTGATTTCGGCGGGCACCTTGCCCGACTTATCCAGGCCGATCCGCCCTGCCAGGTACAGCGTATTGCCGGTCAGGATGCCGCCGCTGAACGGCGCTTGCGGATTATCTTCGGGGAGGCGGATGGCCCGGCGGCTGGATTGCGCGGGCGCCTGGGAAAACGCGCCGCGCACGGTAAACAATCCCGCGGCGGCAAGCACCAGGAATAGGAAACCTGCTCTTCGATTCAGTACCGACTTGCTGTTGCTGCCCATCGTGTCCTCCGTCGTCCGGCGCCTTCTGGCGATGCCGGCGCGATAAGGGCGCGAGTGTATTCCGCGCCTGGCCAGGATGCAAGTGAAGGGCTCAAGGGGAAGCGAGTTTCGGCGGCGCGGGAGATTTTTCCACAGTTCCTTTGCGCGCAGCGGCGCCGGAAACTTCGGCGACAATCTTTTCGGTTCTCGATTTGCTGATAGCGCAATTGCGGTCGTAAATGCGGCATTGCGCCAGAGTGAAATTGCATCCGCAAGTGCACGCCTCGGCGTTGAATTTGTGCAGAGAGACCTGCTTCTGCTGCGGAGTAAGCTGGGAAAGATCCACACCGGGAAGCTCGCTGGCGCGATCGGCGTGCGCGAGGAAAACTTGACCGGTATCTTCAAACGTTTCGACACGCGCATCGATGGGCAAGCCGAGCAAGGCGCGGATTTCCGTTTCATAGAGGGCGGGGTCGCGCAAACCTTCGTGCTTCTGCACGACCCGGCCCTGCGCGTCCAGCACAAACGAGGTGGGCAGCGCGGCAATGCCGCCATATTGAATGCGCACTTCCGGAGAGGCCATGGCCACGGGATAGTTGATGTGCGTTTCGGCGACGACTTGCTTGATCGTTGATTCGTCATCGTCGTCCACGGTCAGCCCGATTATCTGCAGGTGATCTTTGTATTTTTCTTGCAAGGCAATCAGGTCGGGGATTTCCGCGCGGCACGGCCCGCACCAGGTAGCCCAAAAATTCAGGAGAACGACTTTGCCGCGCGCGGTCGCAAGGCTTAACGGCTGGCCATCGAGCGCGTGGAGGTTGAACTCCGGCGCGGCATCGGGGTTGCGCACAAAGCGAATGACATTGCCCCCCTGCGGCGATTTGGCGGACGACGCGCCGCAGGCAACCAACAAAACCGCTCCGACGGCGACACCGAGCGCGTTAAGCAATGCAAGTCGCGTGTGGAAATGGAGTCTCATCGCGCGTGCCCTTAGGAGAACACAAGGCCTGGCTGCTTGCCAAGCTGCACCTAGGGCTCTGCGGTCTTGATTGATTTTTCGGGGGAACCTTGGACATAGGCCGGATGCCGCGCGGGAGCGCGGCGCGGCAGCTCGCGCTCGAGCTTGCGCAGCCATTTCAGCTCGATCTGAAACTGCTCAATCATGAGGGTGACCATCCACACCGCCTCATGATGCGAATGGCCGACTTCCTGCAAAATCGAACGCAACGTTTCTTTTTCGCGCGCTAACTCTTGCACAACGAACTGGCGGCGGCGCCGCAGCTGCTTCTGGAAAACTCCGGGACGCGCGAGCCAGGAAAGCGCGATCCAGGTGGGAAATACAGGATGATCCCGTTGTGTGGTCCAGTCCTCGCGCTCGAGTGCGTTGGCCGTTGCGGCGCGGCCCGCGGCGGCGGTCTGAAAGACGGCGCGCTGTGGGCCCGAGGCAGGCCCGCTGCTGTCGGTTTTGCGAATGAAGCCGGCGGCGGCGAGCTTTTCCAGCGAATAGTAAACCTGCGGACGAGAAATGGCCGCCCAGTCGCGAATGCATCGCCGCTCAAGCTCCAGGTTGGCCTCGTAGCCATGCATGGGGCGCTCGGCCAGAAGACTGAGCAGCACGAGATCCGGAATGGTCAATATGGATTGTCTCTTCTGTCGCACAGCTAACTTGCTTCCGTCGTGCTGTGGGCTCTCTTTTGTGAGCGCTTGCGTTCGCGGCTCCAATACCACCATTGGCATTTTTCAACGGGAAGTTGCGGGTCGCGCGCCTGGGCCACGGC
>CATPAM010000540.1 GCA_955651735.1 Candidatus Acidiferrales bacterium
ATCACGTGGCGGCCCGGCAACGCCAGTTCCAGCCGCGTGCGCTTTCCGTTTTCCACCGAAACAAAAGCTGAGCCCAACGCTCCGCGATCTTCAATCGCTTCCGCGCGATAGTCCGCGGCATTGTCGATCCCGTACTTCAGCACACGCCCCGGCGCATGCGCAGCAAACGCCGCCACCAGCGGATCGTCCGCATTCAACACGGCAACCGAATCGCGCCCGTTCAATCCTTCAATCAGCTCGCGCTTGGCCAGCGCTATTTCCTCGACCGATGCAAAAAATTCCAAGTGTGCGGGCGCAACCCGCGTTACCACGCCAACGTCCGGCTTGGCGATCGCAGCAAGCTCTTGAAGCTCATACCGCCGCGACATGCCCATCTCCAGCACCGCGGCATCGTGCTCGTCTTCCAGCCGAAACAGCGTGAGCGGCAGCCCGTACGCGTTGTTGAAATTGCCTTCAGATTTCAAGACCCGTAGCTTCGCGCCCAGCAGCGCCGCCAGGATCTCTTTTGTGGTGGTCTTGCCCACGCTGCCTGTGACACCGGCAATTTTCTTGCCCCAACCAACGCGCACAGCGGTCGCGAGCCGGTGCAGTGCGCGAAGGGTGTCGTCCACAACAAGGCAGGAGCCGCGCAGCGCATCCGGGAAGAGCCGCGCGCGCGATTCCGCCACCACTGCGGCCAGCGCTCCGCGCTCGAGAGCCGCAGCCACATGATCGTGTCCGTCGTGACGCGGTCCGTGGATGGCGAAGAACAGCTCTCCAGCACGTATCGTGCGAGAATCAATCGAGACGCCGGCCACCCGGGCCAGGGGGTCGAGTCCCGCCCCCAGCGCAGCCAGCATCGGGTTAGAAATCTGTAGAAGCGTCCACCGCATAAATTCCTCAAAGAGCTGGCGTTACGAAGATACCGCGCGCGTCGGTCAGTTTTCACCGTTTTGAGGGCTCCTCCTTAGTAAGGGTAACTACAGCTCGAAGCGCCTCTCTTCCACAATGGATAAAGCGCGCTACGTGCCAAACCCCGGACCGCTCTCCGGCCGGTCATACCCACGTTCGCGGAGCGCGCGGCGCGCCACTTCGCGATCGTCAAATCCCAGGGTGTGGTCAGCGAGAATCTGGTAATTCTCGTGGCCCTTGCCGGCTAGCAGCAGGATGTCTCCTGCGCGCGCTTCGTCGATCGCCAGACCGATGGCTTTTTCGCGGTCAGGCTCAATCATGTATTTGCCGTGCGTTTTTTGCAGGCCGACGACGATATCGCTGATGATTTTCAACGGGTCCTCGCTCTTGGGATTGTCGCTGGACAAAATCGTGAGATCGCTGAGGCGCCCCGCGACTTCGCCCATCACCGGACGCTTGGTGCGGTCCTTTAGTCCGCCGCAGCCGAAGAGCGTGATGATGCGGCCCTTGGGATTCAGCTCTCGCGCGGTGCGAATCAGGTTTTCCAGCGCGTCATCGGTGTGCGCGTAATCGACAACCACCAGAAATGGCTGGCCCATGGCTATCGGCTGGAACCGGCCGGAAACGTTTTTAAGATTTCGAACACCTGCGGCGATCACTTCGTTAGAGAGACCCAGCGTCTGCACCGCTCCAATCGCGGCGAGAATGTTGTAGACGTTGATGCGCCCCACCAACAACGAGTCGATGTCGATTTTGCCGTTGGGCGTCAGCGCCGTGAACGACAACCCCGAAAAAGTCAGGTGAAATTTCTTGGTGGTGAGTTGCGCTCCGGAAGTAAGGCCATAGGTGACCGCATTTTTCGCCAAGCCCGCCAGTCGCTTTCCATATTCGTCGTCGGTGTTCAGCACCGCAGTATCCGGCGCACCCGCTCCGGTGCCTTCAAAAAGACGCAGCTTGGCAGCGAAATAGTCGTCAAACGTCTTGTGATAATCCATGTGCTCGCGGGTGAGATTGGTGAAAACAGCCGCGGCAAAGTGGCAGCCCCACAAGCGATCCATCGCCAGGGAATGTGAACTCGCTTCCAATACGCCATAGCGTCCGCCCGTATCGCGAGTTTCCGCAAGAAATCCCTGCAAGTCCAGTGATTCGGGCGTGGTATTGGGGGCGGGATAATCGCCGAGCGGCGTGTGGTAGGCAATCGTGCCGAAGAGGCCGGTCTTCGCTCCGGAAGCCTTGATGATGGCGTCGACGAGCGAAGTCGTCGTCGTCTTGCCGTTCGTGCCCGTCACCGCTACGAGCTGGAGTGCCTTGGCAGGGTGCCCGAAGAAATTTGCCCCTGCGATGGCCAGCGCCTTGCGCGCATGCGCCACGCGAATCCACGCCACGCTGGACGGCATCGTCGCCGGCGGCGCGTCTTCACTGACAATGGCCACCGCCCCGCGGGAGACCGCGTCCCGAATAAAAGTATTTCCGTCAGCCTTGGCACCATGCAGAGCAAAAAATAGCGCGCGCGGCTGCACCTTGCGCGAATCGCAAGCCACCTGGCGAATATCCAGATCGCCAGCGCTCGCGGGCACATCGGCTTCAACCCCAGCAAACAAGGCGCTCAACTTGTTGCTTTGACCGGCAATGCGACCCGGCATGGAATGGCCTCGTTCATTGTTCGCATGCTTCGCGGTGGAGTCACTTTTTTTCCCTTCCGTGGGCGTCAATCCGATACTCATCCTAGTGTTTGAACCTCGCGTGCGCCTTGGCGGGCTTCGCCGGCGGCGGCGTGCCAAACTGAACGGTCACCTTCGCGCCGCGCCGCACCTGGGTCCCAGCCTGCGGACGTTGTTCCACAGCAAGGTTGCTTCCAACCAGCAGCGGCTCGAGCCCGAGGCGCAAACAAATCTCCGTGACCTCGCGCATCGTCTTGCCGGAAAAGTCAGGCAAGGAGATGTCGCCGCCCTCATCGGCAGCCATGGTCACTTCGGGAGCGTGAGACTTGGGTTCAGGCTCTGCTTGGTTGGACGCCACGGGAGGCGCGTCGGGCTGCCCGGAGAAATCCGCAGGGGAGAAATCCTCCAGCGTCGTCGCTTCGCCCGCGATTTGGCGCCTGTACGCTGCTTGCATCAGCCGCGGATTCAACGGCACGTCGCGCGGTATACCGAGATACGACAGCACCTGTTCGGCGATGCGCTTGAAAACAGGAGCCGCAACCTGGCCGCCTTCGCGCAAACCAACGGGCGAATCGAGCGAAACCAGAATGCTCACTGCCGGATTGCTGATGGGCGCGAAGCCGGTGAACGAAGCAATCAGTTGCGTCGGCGAATAGCGCCCGGTCACAGGATCGATTTTTTGCGCCGAGCCGGTTTTGCCGGCCGCGGTCCAGCCGTCCAGGCGCGCGAGCGTACCGGTGCCATTCAGCACCACTCCTTCCATCAGCCGGCGCAATGTCGCCGCCGTTTCCGGGCGAATGACGCGCCTGGGTTCAGCTTCGGAAAGCGCAGCCGGCGTCGGCAGCACTTGCTCACCGCGCTTTATCTGCTGCACCACGAGCGGCTTGATCAGCAAGCCGCCATTGGCGATCGCGGAAACCGCGGTAATCAACTGAATCGGAGTAACGCCAATCTCCTGCCCCATCGAAACCGAGCCAATGGAAATTGCGCTCCAATTCTCCAGCCGATGCAATAGTCCCTTACTCTCGCCCGGCAGGTCCACGCCGGTCGGCGCGCCAAAGCCAAACGCTCGAATGTATTCGTAGAATCGCTGCGCGCCCAGCCGCACAGCAATCTTGATCGCGCCAACGTCGCTCGATTGCGCCAGAATGCCCGCGACATTCAGCAGCCCGAACGGCTTGTGATCGCGAATGCGATGCCCAGCAATGTAAATCGCTCCATTCTCGCAGTCGAAGACTTCGTTTGGCCGCGTAATGTCCTGGTCGAAAGCCGCGGCCAGCGTAATCAACTTGAACGTCGATCCCGGTTCATACAGCGCGCTGACCGCGCGATTCATCCGTGATTCAGCCGGAACCTCGCTCGCGACATTGGGATTGAAGCGCGGCCAATTGGCCATGGCCAGAATTTCGCCCGTATTCGGGTTCATCACGACGACGCTGCCGGCCATCGCGTGGGTTTTCTCGATCGCCGCATGTAGCTCTCGCTGCGCGATGTATTGAATCTTTTCGTCGAGCGTGAGCACCACGTTCGCGCCGCGTTCGCGCTGCGCTTTGCCGCCGTCGAACCAGCGCTGCCGCGCGTCCGCCATCACCACGATCTTTTCGCTCTTGCCGCGAATCTGGCTGTCCAGTTGGTACTCGATTCCCGCCAGCCCCTTCTCGTCCGGATCGACAAAACCCAGAACATGCGCAGCCAAATCGCGCTTCGGATAAAATCTCTGGTTTTCGTCCTGGAAGTAGATGCCCTTGAGATTCAGCCCTTCAATCGCTTCGACTTTTTCGGGCGGCAGCTTGCGCGAAATCCAAACAAAGGAGCGCGACGACGCCATACGCGTCTCCAGGACGTCTTGCGGCACGCCCAGCACACCCGAAAGCAGCCGCGCGGCCAGCGATTCGTCCGCGATTTCCACGGGCACCGCAAACGCCGACTTTACCGGTACGCTCATCGCCAGCGCGCGCATGTTTCGGTCGTAGATGACTCCGCGCTTCGGCGTGATTTCAATCGTGCGCTGTTGCTGCCGCTGCGCGCGCGCCAGATACTCGCCGTGCTTAATCAATTCCAGGTAGGAAAGCCGCCCGAATACTCCCGTGGTCCACAGCAGAGCCACGCCAGCGACAATCAGCAAACGGACGTGAGCTCGAGATTGTTGCATGTGAGAATTACGCCGGTACGCCCTCCCGTTGGACGCTCAACTCAAAAGAGAAATTGTTGTGGATGACTGAGAAGG
>CATPAM010000541.1 GCA_955651735.1 Candidatus Acidiferrales bacterium
GCGAGTATGTGCCTTTGCGACGGGACGCCGCAACTAGCTCTGGGGGCCTGTGTCCGCCCTATTACGTGGCTTTTTGGCTGCTCGCGGAGGTCAGATGCGGGCAGCAGGCCGCCGGGGATGCGCTTTTCAAACGGCTGGCGGCCCGGGAGAGCCCTAAGGCAATGGAGCCGCCAACCGTTTCCCGTTTCCTCTACCGCAGCGGATTATAGCGAACAAAAAGCGAAACTACAAGCCCTCCCGCATTGACAAACACGCACGGCGGGTAGACGCTCTCCCGCATGACTCCCTCTCATATTCTGCTTCTGGCCTTCGGCATTGGCATTATTGCCGGTCTGCGCTCCCTGACCGCCCCGGCGGTGGTTGCTTGGGCGGCGCATCGGGGCTGGCTCAACCTTCAGGGCACCTCGCTGTCGTTCCTGGGGTCGACGGCTGCCGTAGCGACCTTCACAATTCTTGCCGTGGTTGAGCTTGTGGCGGATCAGCTTCCGTCGACGCCTGCGCGCACGAAGCCTCCGGGCTTGATTGCGCGGATTCTCCTGGGCGGACTCTCGGGCGCAGCCGTGGCGCTAGCAGGGCGGCAATCGGCTGCCCTCGGATGCGCTCTGGGCGCGGTCGGCGGCGTAGTAGGAGCGTTTGCGGGGTATCAGGTGCGCGCCGCGCTGCTGCGGGCCCTCAAGATTCCGGATTTTGTCAATGCGGTGCTCGAGGACCTGGTCGCGGTTGCGGGCGCTCTGTTCATCGTCACCCGATTTTGATTTGACAGCGGGATAAACCCGCGGCTCCGAACCAATTGGCAGCCTGCGCCGCTGTTCCCGATAACACGCTGCGCATCTAATCTGCGAGCTTCGCGAATCATCACGCCCGAGGAGCCCATGACTATACCTAATCACTACCAGGCGATTGTGATTGGCTCTGGACAGGGCGGCAACCCTTTGTGTGGCGCGCTGGCGCAGGCGGGTCTGCGGACGGCACTTATCGAGCGCAGCCATATAGGCGGAACTTGTGTTAATGAGGGCTGCACCCCGACGAAGACGATGCTGGCGAGCGGGCGCGTCGCGTATCTTGCCCGCCGCGGTAAGGAGTACGGTGTCCAGACCGGCGACATTCGCATCGATATGCAGCGAGTCCGTCAGCGCAAGCGCGACATCGTCGATAGTTTTCGCAACGGCAGCCAGAAGCGCCTGGAAAAGACGGCCAATCTGGATCTGATCTTTGGAGAAGCGAGCTTCATGGGCCCCAAAAACGTGAGCGTCCGCTTGAAGGACGGCGCGCAACGCACGTTCTCCGCGGATCGCATTTTCATCAACGCCGGGGCGCGCCCTTCGGTGCCCAAGCTGGAGGGCCTCCCGGTCGTGCCATTTCTCGACAGCACGTCGATCATGGAGCTGGACTGTGTTCCCGAACACTTGCTTGTGCTCGGCGGCGGCTACGTGGGCCTGGAATTCGCGCAACTGTTCCGGCGGCTCGGCAGCCGCGTGACTATTGTGCATTCCCGGGAGCAATTATTGGTCGGCGAGGATGCGGACGTTGCCGAAGAGGTGCTGGCCATCCTAAAGCAAGATGGGATCGAAGTGACGCTGAAGGCCAGAGCCGAACGCGTCGTGAAATCGGGCGGAGGCATTCAGCTTACAGTGCGCGCAGGCCAGGAACCACGAATCGTGCAAGGCTCTCACCTGCTGACCGCCACGGGCCGCACGCCAAACACCGACAGTCTGAATGTCGGCGCCGCCGGCATTGCCACAAACGAGCGCGGCTTCATCAAGGTGAACACAAAACTGGAGACCAACGTCGAGGGCATCTACGCGCTCGGCGACATAAACGGGGGACCGGCCTTCACGCACATTTCGTACGACGATTTCCGCATTTTGCGCACGAATCTGATCGCGAAGGGAAGCGCCACGACCGAGAATCGCTTCGTTCCCTACACGCTCTTCATCGATCCGCAGCTTGGGCGCGTGGGCATGACGGAAGAGCAGGCGCGCGCGCAAAACAAGAAAATTCGCGTCGCCAAAATGCCCATGACCTACGTGGCCCGCGCGCTCGAAGTCGATGAAACCCGCGGATTCATGAAGGCCATCGTGGATGCCGAGAGCAAACAAATTCTCGGTGCCGCCGTCCTGGGGATTGAGGGCGGCGAAATCATGACCATGCTGCAACTGGCGATGATGGGCCATCTGCCGTTCACCGCGCTGCGCGAGGCCACGTTCGCTCATCCGACGCTGGCCGAATCCCTGAACAACCTTTTTACTCATTTTTCGTAACGGAGGCGCTTTGGCCGGCGCGGCTCTTCGCCTATGCGAACCGCGCCTGTGCTAACGTTTCCTGCATGACCGCTCTTCTTCCCGTACGCAAGGCCATTCTCGAACGCCGGACGTACGAGGCCCCCGCCGAGGGTCGCGAAGGAAAGGTACGGCTGGACTTCAACGAAAATACCTCCGGCTGCTCGCCCGCGATCCTCCGCGCTCTCGGAAAGTTATCTCCGAAACAGCTGGCCATGTATCCCGAATACCAGCGGAGTACTGCGCTCCTCGCTCGCTATTTTGGCGTTCGGCCCAGTGAACTGTTGCTCACGAACGGCGGCGATGACGCGCTGCGCGTCTTCTTCGACACTTTCGTGGAGTCGGGGTCCAGCATTCTGATCTGCGAGCCTACTTTTCCGATGTATCGCTATTGGGGGGAAATCGCGGGAGCCAGGGTAGAGGCGCTGCGTTACGGCCCGGACATGGAATTCCCAA
>CATPAM010000542.1 GCA_955651735.1 Candidatus Acidiferrales bacterium
AAGAGTCTCCAAGTTCGGGTCATTGCCTACCGCCTGCAGGAGTTGGAGTTTGGGGGTCTAAACGACACCCAGGTTCGTCGACTTCGACACCTAGCCAAGGCCCTCGAAGCCAACCCCAACGCGACGGTCTCAAGCCGACCGCCAATCAGCTTTACACGTTCTTTCATGCTAGGAATGCCGACACCAACTTTGAACCGAGGCTTTTCCTTCGCTCTCAGCACACTGACAGAGGCTGCGTGGCCACGGTCGCTAATTTCCAGCGTAAGATTCGAGTTGCGATGGATCCGTATTTTGGCTTGCTGACTTCCGGAATGGCGCTGGATGTTGCTGAGGGCCTCTTGCACCACGCGAAATAATGCCAACTCCACATCTCGGAGCATCCGGCCGACACCTGGTGACAGCTCCAATTCCACCTGGATCCCACTCCGCCTAGTGAAGCCCGTCACATAGTCGCGAATCGCGTCCCCGAGTCCAGCCTGATCCAACGCGGGTGGATGCAACAGGTAAGAAAGCGTGCGGACCTCACGAATGCACCGGTCCGTCAAGGCCTTACACTGGGAAAGCAGCCTACGTGATTTTCGCTCCGCGGAGGGAATTGAACCCCGGAGTTGACGTAGCATTGTCGCCAAAGCGACGAGATCTTGTGCCGTGGAGTCGTGCAAATCCCGGGCGATCCTCCGTCGCTCTTCGTCTTGCGACCTCAAGAGTTGTCCGGAGAGGCGTCGCCGCTCGTTTTCTACCTGCTTTCGATCTTCAATATCAGTGTTTGTCCCGTACCACCTTACAATGCATCCTTCCGAATTGCGCAGCGGTACACCACGTGCCAAGAACCAGCGGTACGTCCCGTTGGCTCCGCGGTGACGTTCTTCTTGCTCGTAAGGGGTCCCATTGGTCACTGACTCATGCCAGGCTTTTAGCACTCGCTTCCGGTCGTCGGGATGAAGCATGCTTTGCCAACCATCGCCTCGCAACTCTTCCAGACGGAGCCCCATGTAAGAACGCCAACGCTCGTTGCAATAGTCAAGTGTGCCGTCAGCCGGGCCACTCCAGATTTGCTGCGGGATCGCGTCGATCAGTGCCCGCGACTGCACTTCCATCCTCTTTCGGTCCTCGATATCGACGGATACTCCGTACCACTTAAGGAGGTTTCCCCTCTCGTCGCGTAGCGGCGCGGTGCGAACCAGGAACCAGCGATATTCCCCGTCAGCCCGCCGCAGGCGCATTTCATCCTCGGACGGTTCCCCAGCGGCCATGTCCGCGAGCCACTTTTCCATGACACTTGGAAGGTCTTCGGGATGAACCACGCGCGTCGGCTCTTGAAGTTCCTCCTCGAGAGAAAGGCCCGTGTATTCCAGCCAACGCTTATTGACGAAATCAACGACGCCGTCAGGCCGAACGCTCCAGGCCATCGTGGGAATTGTGTCAATGATGAGCCGCAAGTGCTTTTCAGTGGCATTCGATGCTCCGTCAGCATCGCTGTTGTGGGTTTTACCCGCGATCTGGATCATGGCGCACTCCTCCGGATGGTGCACGGGGATCACATCGGCCGGTCACGGCAATTGGGACGTAGGGAAACGATTCCTTTAGCTGTCAGGATAACGAAGATTTAGTTGCCGCTGTCATACCGATTTTACTTACGTAGTTACCCGTAGAGGTTATAGACGGTCTTCGAAAGCAGCTTCGTAGTGAATTCCACTAGGCATTCGGCGGTATTGAACCGGCACTATTACGCCATGATATATCGTGTTAGTTCGAGTTCCTAGAACGGAAAGCTAGGAAGAGTGGAAGACCACGCGAACCTCTCGCGCGCGGCGTTCTCCAGACAACCTGGTTTTGGCGGGCTGATCGGTGAATCCGCTCCCATGCATCAGCTCTATGAGCTGGTCGGAAAGATCAGCCAGAGCACTTCTCCGATTCTCCTCTTCGGCGAGACCGGGACGGGAAAGGAATTGGTAGCACGCGCCATTCACTTCACGGGGTTGCGCCGGGAGAAGGCGCTTGTCCCCATCGATTGTTCGGCACTGACTCCCACGCTAGTCGAGTCCGAGTTGTTCGGACATGTCAAAGGCGCCTTCACAGGTGCAGACCGCTTGAAACTGGGTCTGTTCCAGGCCGCTGACGAGGGAACGATCTTGCTCGACGAGATCGGCGAGCTTCCAATGTTCTTGCAAGCCAAGTTGCTACGCGCTCTGCAAGAAAAGGAGATAAGACCCGTTGGCTCCACAGTGAGAATTCCAATTAACGTGCGGGTCATTGCGGCTACAAACCGGGACCTCGAAGCGGAAGTCCGGGCGGGAGTATTTCGTCAGGACCTGTATTTCCGATTGAACGTTGTACAAATCAAGCTGCCTGCGCTTCGCGAGCGCAAGGTCGACATCCCATTGCTGGTCACCCACTTTTTGGAGAAATTCTCAAACCCGCTGCAGCCGGTCCGCGAGATCTCAGATGACGCATTGCGACGATTGATGGCCTACGATTGGCCAGGTAATGTCCGAGAGTTAGAAAACGCCATCGAAAGTGCTGTTGCTCTAAGCTCTGACAATATTCTGAGAGTAGGTGACCTGGCCTCGGTTCCCAATGGCGCATCGACCGTAAGCCTTCCGCGTAGCAATGAACTCCTCCCCCTGGCGGAAACCCAGAGACGCGCCATCCTGCACGCTCTGCTTGAAACCGGAGGAGACAAGCTCGCCGCCGCACGCCTGTTAGGCATGGGCAAGACCACCCTCTACCGCAAGCTCAAAGAGTATGCCAGAACACTGCGGTCAACCGACCGGCCCACGCGGGTGGGAGACTAAATGGCGAGGAACTTTGCACGAGAATCCATGGTGAAGGCCCACCTTGAGAGCGGAGAACTTGCAAAGCTCTTGCTGGATTCTACGAGAGAGGCGATCTATGGGATCGATATGGTTGGCAAATGCACGTTCTGCAATTCTGCATGTTTACGATTGCTCGGGTACAAGGACTCAGTCGAGCTGATCGGTAGGAACATGCACGGCATACTGCATCATACTCGCTCGGATGGAACGCCTTACCCTAGCGACGAATGCCGTATTTACTTGGCCTTTCGCCGAGGCGAGGGCAGCCACGTAGACGACGAAGTCGTGTGGCGCGCCGACGGAACGAGCTTCCCAGTTGAGTATTGGTCTTACCCAATACGCAAAAACAACCTCCTGATTGGTGCCGTAGTAACTTTCGTCGACATCACCGAGCGCAGAAGAGTGCTGGAAGAGATGGAAGCCGCCAAGGCAGCCGCAGAAGCTGCAAACCGGGCGAAGAGCGAATTCCTCGCCAACATGAGTCACGAAATCCGAACGCCAATGAACGGCATTATTGGGATGACCGACCTCCTGCTTGACACGGAGTTGACCTCAGAGCAGACCGAATACCTTCACATGGTAAGGACCTCGGCGGACTCCCTGTTGATGATAATCAACGACCTTCTGGATTTTTCTGTGATCGAGGCTGGCAAATTGCAAATGGATGCCATCACTTTCGATTTGCGAAAGAGCCTTGAGGAGGTGATGAAAACACTCGCGGTCGAGGCTCATAGCAAAGGCCTTGAGCTCCTCTTGAACGTTCACCCCAGCGTGCCCACATCGGTGGTAGGTGATCCTACTCGATTAAGACGGATTCTTACTAATCTGGTGGTTAACGCGCTTAAGTTCACTGCGCAGGGAGAAATCGCAGTCGAAGTGCGGAAAGAGATGGATAGTGAGGGTCACACCATCTTTCATTTTAGCGTCAGAGATACGGGCATCGGAATTCCGCACGCGAAGCAGCAGGTCATTTTCGACGCATTTTCGCAAGCAGATTCTTCACTCGCTCGCAAATTTAGAGGCACTGGACTCGGGCTAACGCTTGCAAAGCGATTAGTTGACCTGATGGGCGGCCGAATTTGGGTCGAAAGCGAAGTCGGGCGTGGTTCTGCGTTTCACTTCACCGTTCACCTAGTCCTCGTATGAGGGACCGCGACGCGAACAGATGCAACCCGGCCAACGAGCGAGTGCGTGGTGCTCGGTTATTTACAGGAATCGCCGTCGAATCGAGTTCCGCGCGGGCAGTGCTTCCTGTACTGGTCCACGACCCGGAATGTGTTGAACGCGGTGATCCCTACGGGAAACAGCCACCACTGCGAGTGCCTGTCGCCGCTTTCGTCTTCCGATTTCTTCCAAAAATAGGCCAACCCGGTCATGAACCCTGACAGGCCAACTTGAAGTCCCTGTATCGCTTTGAAGGGTCCGTATTTGCCGATGCAACTCTCAACTCCGACGGTGCGCCGGCAATGGCTGGTGGCCGCAACCACCAGAAGTGAAGTCCCGATGGTGCCCCCTGCGACCGCCCAGAATTTCTTGTCCGCCACGCGACTCTGACGATGCCATTGTCGAAGGCTAAGGTCGTTTCCATCGCGCTTTGGATGGAGGCAGGAGGCGGGCAGCCCTGAGCAACCCACGGCCGACCGCATTGGTGCGGGCATGTCGGGAAGCGCGGCCACTTTTGACGATGTTTCCGGACCTTGAGCGCGAACGCCGGACGCCAACAACACGGAGATAGTTATGGCCAGAACGCTGAGTCGCATTTCTCTTCTCATTCGCGAAGGGGAACGCAAATGCATTGCCAGAGCAGGTCTTCAGTGGAAGACGCGTATCGCGTTGATTTTATTGGGACGAGATTTTACACAATCGCAAAAGAAAGGAGTGTCTTCCCACCATGGAACCGTAGATGATTCCATTTCGGGTATTCAGCCCAGACCAGAAAGGCGAGTAACAACATGCGACCTGGGCTGCGACGATTTTGGCAGCGGAGATACTACGACTTCAACGTTTATAGCGCGCAGAGGATAAGGGAGGAGCCGGACTACATCCACACCAACCCGGTAAAGCGGGGGTTGGTGATGCATCCGAAGGACTGGCCGTGGAGCAGTTGGTCGCACTACGAAGAATGAGAGATGGGTCTAATTCGTATCGACACGCTGGCCGAAGAAAAGAGCCCCGCGAGTTTGGCGAGACGGAAAAGTTAAACCCCGCACCCCGCAGCAGGACGCGGTGCTTGGGGCCGAGCTTGGTGAATTGGAGGCTCATACCCTTGCCGGGGACTACGTAGCGAACGGTGCGCTCGGCTTCGCCGCGGTTCAGTGAAGGGAGACGCTGCCCCCAACGCGGGGGTTGTTTTTGCGTAAGGCGAAGGAGAGGAGGAACATCAGGCCGGCGCAGACGGCGAGGACAAAATAAGTGTCAATGTAGGCCAGCGCGGCGGCCTGCGCCCGCACGCTGGCGTAGAAGCGCGCGAGAGCTTGCTTCTGCGCGTCCGGGAGGCTCATACCCGCGCGCGCCAATTGATGCGCTAGGGCGTTGAGCATGGCCTGAAAATTGGGATTCACCGACGTGTCCTTCTCGACCAGCCTGCCTTGATGAAACTGGGAACGCCGAGCAAGGATGGTGGTCACCAGAGACGTTCCCACGCTGCTGCCGATGTTGCGCATGAAGTTGACCAGCCCGGCGACGGCATTATTTTTCTCTGGCGCGACGCCCGCGTACGCCGCCGTCGAGGAGGGAATGAAGATGAATCCGAGCGGGACATACTGCAGGATGCGCAGCCAGGTGGCGGCGCCGAAACTTAGCTGCAGGTCGATTCTCTTGGTGGAAAGAAACATCGTGCAGGTGAGTGCCAGCCAGCCGAAGGCGATCAGGTGGCGCGCTTGAAACCGCGTGGTCAGTTGCCCGACGAGCGGCAGCTCCATGAGTAGGACCATGGCGGCGGCGGACATTACGATTCCCGCTTTTTCGGCGGTGTAGCCCATCAGCGTTTGCAGGAATTGCGGCATCAGCACCGTGGATGCGAACGAAATCGCGCCGACCATGAACATCAAAATGTTGGCGGTGGCAAAATTTCCATTTTTGAAGAGGCGCACGTCTACGATGGGCTCTTTCTGAAACCACTCGTAGACCACCAGGGCGATCAGGCAAGTCACGGCGATGAGGGTCAACGTTACTATGAAATTGGAGCCAAACCAGTCGTCCTCTTGCCCCTTGTCGAGGAGGATTTGCAGCGCTCCCACGCCCAGAGCCAGCAAGGCGAATCCGATATAATCGACGCGCAGGGACTTGCCCTTGAGGGCCTTGAGATACTCGGGGTCTTCAATCAAGCGGTACACTAGGAACAAAGCGATCAAGCCCACCGGTAGATTGATGTAAAAAATCCAGCGCCAGGTGTAGTTGTCCGTGATCCATCCGCCCAGGGTCGGCCCGATCGACGGCGCAACAATCGCGGTTACGCCGTAGAGCGAAAACGCCAGGCCGCGCTTCTCCGGCGGAAAGGTGTCCGCGAGGATGGCTTGCGCCATGGGTTGCAGGCCCCCGCCTCCCGCCCCTTGTATCACGCGGGCGAGCAGCAGAAATCCCAGGCTCCAGGCGATTCCGCAAAGCAGCGAACTCAGCGTAAACACCACAATGCAAATCATGAAGAAGCGCTTCCTGCCGAGCATGCCCACAAACCATCCGCTGATGGGGAGAATGATGGCGTTGGAAACGAGGTAGGAGGTGAGCACCCAAGTGCTCTCGTCGCCGCTGGCCCCGAGATCGCCGGCAATGTGGGGCAACGCTACGTTGGCGATGCTGGTGTCCAGCACTTCCATAAACGCAGCGAGCGACACGACAACCGCAATCAGCCAGGGATTCACTTCCGAGCGGGAATAGGTGTTGTATTGGGGAGCGGTCTCAGCGGCTTCCATGGAGCACCCGGCTCGCTAGTTGAAGAACGAGGGGAGCGTCGAGTGTAAGGCAGTTTCGGGCGCAGCGCGAGATTGTGAGGAGATCAGGCGGACTGGTCGATCAGGCGGTGGTGGATGGCGTAGAGGGCCAGCTCCAAACGGTCGGACACACCTAACTTGTCGAAAATGTTGTGCAGGTGATTCTTTACGGTCTGCTCGCTGATGAAAAGCTTTTCGCCGATTTCCTTGTTGCGGAAGCCTTGCGCGACGAGTTGCACAATTTCCTTCTCGCGGTCGCTGAGCAAGGGTTTTTCGCGGCGCGGGCCGGATTCCGAAGACTTGGAAAAAGCCTTCATCACTTCGGCAGTCATGCGATTATCCAGCCAGATTTCGCCGGCATGAACGCGGTGAATGCTCTTCACCAGCAGGTCGGTGGCGGACTGCTTCAGCACGACGCCGCGAGCGCCCAAACGCATGGCGCGAACCACGTCGCGGTCGTCTTCGGCGGCGGTAAGCACAACGACGCGGGTCGGCAAGGTGTCAAAATTAACTTCCTCAAGGACGGCCAAGCCATCTTTATCGGGCATGCGCAAGTCAAGGAGCAGGATATCGGGCTTGAGCTTGGCGAGCATCTTGATACATTCAGCGCCATTCTGCGCTTCGCCAACGATGGTGATGTCTTCGTCGGCATCGAGGAGTTTGCGGAGGCCATCGCGAAAAATCGCGTGGTCATCCGCAAGGAGGACACGAATCTGCTGTTTAGTCTTGGCCATGTCAACCGAGCGGAATCTCGATGGTAAGACGCGCTCCATGGCCTGGGTTGGACTCCACGGTCAACACGCCCCCCACAGTACGCGTACGCTCCTTGATGGAGATAGGACCGAGCCGCAGGCGATCCAGTTCATCCCCAGTGAACTTGCCCGCGAAGCTAAAACCTTCGCCGTTGTCGTCTACCACTAAAACGAGTCGACTGTCGTCCTGCGACAGTTTTACCACGACATGGGAAGCCTTCGCATGCTTTTTTATGTTGTTGAGTGCTTCACGGTAAATCTGGAAAATCTCGCGGCAGACGCGGTCGGGGGCGTGTAACTCGAGGGAATCGATGAGGACATCCAGCGCGAGAGTGGATTCGTTGCGGTAGCGCTCGGCAAAACCGCGCATTAAATCGATTAAATCGGCGCTCTGGACGCGTAAAGGGCGCAGGTCGGTGACCATGTGGCGCAGCTCCGCACCCTCGTTCTTGACCGTTTGCTGCAGGTTGGTTAACGCCGCCACGGCCTGGTCCGGCGAATTCGCCACGCGGCGGCGCAGCACGTCGAGCTGGATTTCGATGCTCAGCAGGGTCTGCAGAATGCCGTCGTGCAGGTCGCGCGAAATGCGGCTGCGTTCGCCCTCAATGGCGCGCGCGCGCAGGTGCCGCAGCAAAAAGATATTTTCCACCGAGGGACCCACGTGCCGCGCAACGCGCTCAAACCACATCAGGTCCTCGCGCACGAAAGCCCGCCGGCCGTTTAACAAGAAGAGCCGCCCCGCCGGCCGCCCCATTTGGTCGAAAGCAACGGACATGAAGGAACGCAGGGCCAGCACTTGCTGTGTCGCCGATGGTAGGCGCGGCAGCGTCCTTAGTGTGTGACCGTCACGACGATCCCAGCAGAATCCCGCGCCGGCCCCCACCAAGCTGTTCCAGCAGATCGTCGCGTCCAGGTCGTCCAGCAGAAAGCCGTCCGCGCGTGCCAGCGGCAGGTTTTCCGGAATCAGCCGCTCGCTTTCACCGGATTTCAACTGCCAGACAAAGATACGCTCAAGATCGGAGTCGCGATACACCAGCATGGCACCATTGGTGTGAAAGGCCTGCGTCAATTCGTCCAAGAGCAAACGCAGCGATTCGGAGAGACCCTGGTCCACCTGCATGGTGGAGCTGACGCGCGCCAGAAGTTCATTTTGCGCGGCGAAGCTGCGGCTGAGGTCTCCCAAAAAGGCGCTGCCGCCGCCTGCGGCCAGCGTCGCGCCGACAAGCCCGAGCCAGGCGACGACGCGCATCC
>CATPAM010000543.1 GCA_955651735.1 Candidatus Acidiferrales bacterium
CCCGAACTCCCGCTGCGGCCGCCCTCCTTCAGCATCTCGTTGACGTTGGCTCGCGACGCGTAAAGTGCCGGAGCTAGTCCCGCAAGAATCGCGACGCCAAATGCCAGCGCCGTTGTGAATGCCAGGACCTGCCCGTCGAGCGGCGGCTGCAGCATGGCCGGCCTTGCCACTCCCGGGAGCAGCCAGCGCAGCGCGCCGCCCAGCAAGTTTGCCAGCATCAAACCGCACACCGCCCCGCCGACAGCCATCAGCAGCGTCTCCGTAAGAAGCTGCTGGATCAGTCTTATCGGCCGGGCGCCCATCGCCAGCCTCACGCTAAACTCCTTCAGCCGCCCAGTCGCGCGTGCCAGCAGCAGATTTGCCAGGTTAGCGCAAACAATCAGCAGCACCACGCCGCTGGCGCCCATCAGGATTGTAATCGGCGTCAGTAGTATGGCCTGCGGCCCGAAGTGCGATTGCCAAACCGGCAGCACGGTAGCCCCAATTCCTTGATTCGAGTCCGCGTCGGCCACTGCCATGCGATTTGCCAGCGCTTGCACTTCCCCACGCGCCTGCTCCATAGTCGCGCCCGGCGCCAGCCGCGCCATCATCATGAAGTTGCGCGTATTTCGGTCGCGCAACATCCAATTCCCCGTGTGCGTCAACTGCCCATACATGGTGATCGGCATCCACATCTCGTAATCCAGTCCCGAGCGTGTGCCGTGGAAACCTTCCGGCGCCACACCGATAATCGTGAACGGCGTGCCGTTGATGCGTAGGCTCGCCCCGATGACCGACCGATCCGAGTGATACCGGCTCTTCCAGTAGCTGTGGCTGATAACCACCATGGCATGCGCGTTCTGCGCGTCATCGCGCTCCGCGTCGGAGAAAAAACGGCCGGCTTCGGGCTGTATACCCAGCATGTCAAAAAAGCCCCCCGAAACCATTTCACCCCAAACTTGCATCGTCCGCGGGGCGTCACCCACAGAAAACACATTCCCCACCCGCGCCGTAACCAGATTCACAAGCTTCAGATTGTCTCGGAAATCGCGGAAGTCCAGATATGACGTCGTGATCGGCTCGCCGTCCGGTGCCATGTTCTCGATGGCCACGATGCGCTCCGCTTGCGTCGCGCCGGGCAGTGGATTCAACAGCATTGAGCGCATCCAACCAAAGATGGTGGTGCTGGCCCCGATGCCAATCCCAATCGTCAGGACGGCCACGGCGGTAAAGCCAGGATTTCGAGTCAGCGTCCGCAGGCCGTAACGAAGGTCGCGCAATACGTTATTCATAATGTAGGAGAGGGAGCCGCACGCAGCTTACCATCGCAAGTGATTGAAAAAAAGGCGCTAAGTTTCAATTTCACCGCTGGGGTCCGTCCGCTTATGGGACAAACCGTCCCGCCGCAGGACGCATTTCGAATGGTCCCGGGAACGCCAATCTCTCGATTGGCGGGCGGCCTCAACCCTGCACCCTGGAAGCTAGCCCAGCTTTTCGCCTTTTCATCCCGATCACCATCCCATCGAATCCCCCATCCTTAAAGAACCCTATCCCCAACAAATCAGACAACTTAAATAATCTATTGGCAACTAGCGATTCTTGTGCCATTATTGTTAGGTTATGTGGGAGCGGTTTCGTTGCCTTACCCCATCCCGCCGCACCGCTCCGCCCAATCCCCTAAGTCCTTTCCCTGCCACACATCCGAAAAAAGGGGGGTAGGGGGTCCCTTGTGTTAAGTTCGCACCATACCGGGCATACCGAGGACGGCCAATGACCCAGCTTCAATTCAACCTCATGCCGGACCGTCGCGCTTTCACCGTCACCGAGCTCACCGCCAAAATCCGCGACCTCTTCGCACGCAACTTAACCGACATCTGGGTCACCGGCGAAATCTCCAACTGCCACGAAGCCCAGTCCGGCCAAATCTATTGCACGCTGAAAGACGAACGCGCCCAGGTCCGCTGCGTCTGCTTCAAGAATCAACTCCGCACCATGAAGTTCCGCCCCGAAGACGGCTTGCACGTCACCGTGCGCGGCTCCATCAGCGTCTACGAATCGCGCGGCGAATATCAGATTTACGTCGAGCACATCGAGCCCGTTGGCCTAGGAGCGCTGCAACTGGCCTTCGAGCAACTCAAGAAGCGCCTAGAAGCCGAAGGCCTCTTCGCCGCCGACCGCAAAAAGCCATTGCCGCTCTTGCCCAGCCGCATCGGCCTGATCACGTCGCCAACCGGCGCCGCCGTCCGCGACGTGGTGCGCATCTTGCGTCGCCGCTTCCGCAATGTGCACCTCACCGTCTACCCCGTGCGCGTCCAGGGCGACGGCGCCTCCACGGAAATCGTGCGCGCACTGCAATTCTTCAATCGCCGGCAAATGGTCGACGTGCTGATTCTCGCGCGCGGCGGCGGCTCCCTCGAAGATCTGTGGGCCTTCAACGAAGAAGAAGTGGCCCGCGCCATCTTCGCTTCGCAAATTCCCGTAATCTCCGGCATCGGCCACGAAACCGATTTCACCATCGCCGATTTCGTAGCCGACGTGCGCGCTTCCACGCCTTCCGCCGCCGCGGAACTCGTCGTGCAAACCCGCCGCGAGTTCGACAAGCACATCGCCGGCCTGCGCGAAACGCTCGCCAGTCTCGTGCGTTACCGCCTGATCGAACTCAGCCGCCGCGTCCACGAACTGTCCGGCCGCCGCGGTTTCCGCCGGCCGCTCGATCTGCTCCGCCAGCAACGTCAGCGCGCCGACGAGCTCACCTCGCGCCTCACGCACGGCCTGCGCGCAAACCTGCAACAATCACGGAAGCGTTTCACCACCGCACACCTGCGCATTGTCTCTTTCGATTTCAGGATGAAGATTGCCGCCCTGCGCCTTCGCTTGGAAAAGCGCAGCGCCGAGCTCACCGCCCGCGCCGAGCGCCTGCTCCGCGCAAAACGCGAGCGCCTCGACCGCCTCCGCCTCCAACTCGAAGAACGCAGCCCCCTCCGCGCCCTCGAACGCGGCTACGCCATAGCCACCGACGCCGCCGGTCACCTCCTCCGCGATACAACGCAAGTAGCCCTCGGCGACACCGTCAACATCCAGCTCCACCGCGGAAAACTTTTGACTGAGGTGAAAGATAAGGAGGGTTAGCTGAAGCAAAAGAACAGAACCGAAAACTGATAGTTGAGAGCTGACCGTTATTCCTCGTCGCCGGTGGAAGTCACTTTAAGGACGGCCAGGAAGGCTTCCTGCGGAATGTCGACTTGGCCGACGCGCTTCATGCGCTTTTTGCCTTCTTTTTGTTTTTCGAGGAGCTTGCGTTTGCGGGTGATGTCGCCGCCGTAGCATTTGGCCAGAACGTTTTTGCGAATGGCCGCGACCGTTTCGCGGGCGATTACGCGGCTGCCAATGGCCGCTTGAATCGGCACCTCGAACATTTGCCGCGGGATCAGTTTCCGCAGGCGCGACACCAAGTCGCGGCCGCGTTCGTACGACTGCTCGCGATGACAAATCATGGACAGCGCGTCCACCGGCTCGCCCCCCACCAGCACGTCGAGCTTGACCAAATCGGATTCCACGTAACCCGCGAGGTGATAATCGAGCGAAGCGTAGCCGCGTGAAACGCTTTTGAGCCGATCGTAAAAATCGAGCACGATTTCGTTGAGCGGCAATTCGTAGGTGAGCATGACGCGCGTCGGCGACAAATACTCGAACCCTTTTTGGGTGCCGCGCTTGTCCTGGCAAAGCTGCAGAATGCCGCCGACCGAATCGTCGTTGGTGATGATCATGGCCTTGATGATGGGCTCTTCGATCTTTTTGATGTCGCTGGGATTGGGAAATTTCGCGGGGCTGTCGACTTCCGTGACGCTGCCATCGACGCGCGTGATGCGGTAACGCACGCTGGGCGCGGTGGTGATCAGGTTCAGCCCGAATTCGCGCTCTAGCCGCTCCTGCACAATTTCCATGTGCAGCAAGCCGAGAAAGCCGCAGCGAAAGCCGAAACCGAGCGCCACGGAATTTTCCGGCTCGTAGAAAAATGACGCGTCGTTCAGCTTCAATTTGCCGAGCGCATCGCGCAGCGGCTCGTAATCATCGGCAAGCACGGGAAACAACCCCGCGAACACCATGGGCTTGATAGCTTCAAAACCAGGCAGCGCCGGAGCAGGACGATCGGCTTCGATGACGGTGTCACCCATACGCGCATCCGCAACGTCTTTGATATTCGCGACGACGAAGCCGACGTCGCCGGCTTCGAGTTCGTCGAGCGCGACCGGCTTCGGTGTGAGCGTGCCGAGCGTTTCAACTTCGTTGACCTGGTTGTTGTAGCACAGGCGAATTTTCATGTGCGGCGTGATGCGGCCTTCCATCACGCGGACGAGCACGACCGCGCCACGATAAATATCGAACCAGGAATCGAAAATCAGGGCCTGCAGGGGATTTTCGGCGCTGCCTTTGGGAGGCGGGATGCGGGCGACGATGGCTTCGAGAA
>CATPAM010000544.1 GCA_955651735.1 Candidatus Acidiferrales bacterium
GTCGATCGTGCAAAAATCGCTCCCGAGGTGAAAGGAAACGGTCGGCCGCCCGTAGCGCTCCTGAAACATCGCGGAAATCAGGTGCTGGCCGGTGTGCTGCTGCATGTGATCCAATCGCCGCGCCCAATCCACGCAACCCTGCAGGGACCCGAGCGGAAGTTCCCGGTCAACCACATGAACAACGTCCTCGCCTTCGTCCCGCACATCAAGCACATTCGCATCGCCAAGCTTGCCCAAATCGTGCGGCTGCCCGCCGGAGGTTGGATACAGCGCCGTGCAATCCAGCACCACGCCCCACGCCGGAGTCGTCCCGTGCAACTCCGACTCGCAGCTCAGCACCTGCGCGCTGAATTCGCGCTGGTAGGAATCGTCATAATAGAGTCGACGTGTAGTCATCGTTCTAGGCCTGCAATGCGCGCTGCCATGCTTCAGCGTACTTGTAGCCGGTGCCGGTATTGAAGAGCACCACGGTTTCTTCCGGCTTGATCCAGCCGGAAGCAACGAGCTTGCGCGCGCCGATCACGGTTGCTGCGCCTTCCGGCGCGGCGAAAATTCCTTCGAGCGAAGCCAGTTCCCTTCCCGCTTGCAACATTTCCGCATCCCTCACGGTCAGCGCCGTCCCTTTGGTTTGCCGCAGCATCCGCAACATCATTAAATCGCCCAGCGGCCCGGGGACGCGCAATCCCGAAGCAATCGTCGCAGCGTTCGGGAAAAACTCCGCCGCGTCTCGGTGCGCTTCCCAGGCTTTCACAATGGGAGCGCATCCCTCCGCTTGCACCGCGACCATGCGCGGCCGCGCCGCACCGATCCATCCCATCTCCTGCATTTCATCAAAAGCCTTGCACATCCCGATCAGTCCCACACCTCCGCCGGTGGGATACAAAATCACATCCGGCAGTTTCCCGCCAAACTCTTCCCACAATTCGTAGCCCATGGTCTTCTTGCCCTCGACGCGATAGGGCTCCTTCAAAGTCGAGACGTCATACCAGCCTTCGCGGTCCTTGCGCTCCGCAACATATTTTCCGCAATCGGAAATCAGCCCGTTCAGCTTTACCACTTTCGCGCCGAACGCCTGACACTCCATCACATTCGATGCAGGAGTATCCGCCGGCATCACAATCACCGCAGGAATTCCCGCCGCCGCCGCATAGGCAGCCAAAGCGCCGCCCGCATTGCCCGCCGTCGGCGCCGCCAGTGCCTTCGCGCCGAGTTGCTTCGCGCGCGTCACCGCCGCGGTCATTCCACGCGCCTTGAACGAACCCGTCGGATTTAAACCTTCGTCTTTCACATACAGTCGCTGGAGTCGCATGGACGCGCCGAGCCGAGCCGCGTGCACCAGCGGCGTCATGCCTTCGCCCAGCGTCACGGGATCCCCCGGCGGCAGGACCTCGCGATAACGCCACAAAGTCCGCACCCGCTTCGATAGATTTTCCAGCGTGAGCGTGGCCGCGGCGCGCTTCAAGTCGTAGCGAACCACCAGCGGCCTGCCGCAAATGCACAAATGCTGCTCAAATGCTGCGTCGTATGTCTTGCTGCATTCGGAGCATTGCAGCTCCATCACTTTGGTGGCCGTAATCATGAACTCAAAAGTCTAGCACAGCCGCTTTGGCCTCTTCGCGCACGGCACGAGCGCCCGAAAACACATCTAATTCACGGTACAATTAAGGTATGGCCGTGAAACTCATTGCGCTCGATATTGATGGAACGCTGCTGGACAGCCGGTGGACGCTCCCGGAGGCCAACCGTGCGGCCATCGCGGAAGCTACGTGTCGCGGGATCGAGGTAGCGCTGGTTACCGGCCGGCGATACGATTTCGCCATGCCCATTGCGGTTCAGATTGCCGCGCCGCTGACCATGATCGTCAGCAACGGAGCGCTGATTCGCACCGAAGACGGCAAGACGCACTTGCGGCGTCTGCTGCCCCGCGAAACGGCGGCGCGCGTTCTGGAAATCACCAAGCCATGGCGGGATGGTTGCGGCGTCGTGTTCGACCGGCCGCGTGAGAACCAAGTAATTCTCGAGGTCTTTGCCACTGATGATCCTATCCGCTCCGCATACTACGCGCGCAACAAGGAATTTCTCGGCCAGGCCGTCCCGCTCGAAAGCTGTCTCACGGAAGACCCGGTACAAGTGATGCTATCGGGCAAAGTAAGCGCTATGCGCGATGCCGAAGCGGTCCTGCGCAGCGTGCAAGCAGTCGAAAGATTCGGAGTCGCCGCGACAGTTTACGAGAGCCGCGATTTCGCGATGATCGACGTGATTCATCCGCAGTGTTCCAAAGGAGCGGCGCTCGCGGAATGGGCCGCATTGCGCGGCCTGGCGCGCGAGGAAGTGATGGCCATCGGCGACAATCACAATGACCTGGAAATGCTCTCCTTCGCTGGCATTCCCGTGGTGATGGGAAACTGCGTGCCGGAACTGAGAACTTTTGGCTGGCATGAAACAGCCTCCAACGACCATAATGGCGTGGCCGCGGCCATCGAGCGATTTGCGCTGCGGGAGGTAGCTCCGTGCGGCTGAAGCACCTGGCCTTGAGCGCGTTTTTTCTGGCATGCAACGGCCCGTCGGTGCGCGCCGAATACATCGTGCTGCGCAGCGGGCAGCGGCTGGCGGTAACCAGCTACCAGATTCTCGGCGACAAATATCGTCTGCAAATGAAAGGCGGAACCGCAGAGATTCCCGTGGAGCAAGTCCTGGCCATCGAGCCAGAGGAACTTTTCACTTCCGCGCCGCCTGTAGAGATTTCGCAGGAGCCTTTCGGCGACCTGATTCGCGCGGCGGCCAAGCGCTACAGCGTCGACGCCGACCTGATCACCAGCGTGATCGCCGCGGAATCGAACTTCGACCCCAAAGCGATCTCGCGCCGTGACGCACGGGGACTGATGCAGCTCCTTCCTGCGACGGCCGCCCGCCTGGGGGTGAAGAATATTTTTGACCCGCAGGAAAATATCGACGCGGGCACGCGTTATCTGAGCGACCTTCTGCAGCTCTACAAGAACGACCTGGCGTTGACCTTGGCCGCCTACAATGCCGGCCCAGAACGCGTGCAGCAATACGGGCAGCGCGTGCCGCCATTTGCCGAGACGATTTCTTACATTCGCCGCGTGCAACAAACCTACCGGCATCGCAAGCCCCATAGCCCTTCGGCCGCGGACAAAACTGCAC
>CATPAM010000545.1 GCA_955651735.1 Candidatus Acidiferrales bacterium
TCCTAAGGTTGTGCGTCCCGGCCGTCGGTGCGGTTTTGCAGGGAGAACGCTAGATGGATAATTTCTGGCTCGATCTCCGGCAGGCGTTCGCATGCTTCTGAAGGATCCGGGTTTCGCAGCAGCCGCGGTCCTATGCCTCACGCTAGGCATCGGCGCCACCACCGGAATCTTCAGCGTCGTCAATGCCGTCCTGCTTCGACCGCTTGGCTATAGACAGCCCGAGCGTCTCGTGCGTATCTACACGGAGTTTCCTACGTTTCCCAACGGCGGCCTACGCCGTTTCTGGACCTCGGCACCCGAATTTCTGGACTTGCGCCGGGAGCTGCAGTCTTGAAAAGTATTAAAACCCCTAGCCACTTCGGTCCAACTCCTTCTCTCCCAGCGTCCAATTGCCACCTGGTACCCGCCCCAAGTATCATTGACGATTCATGCCGCCAGCCGCGCTCCATCTGTCCGCACGAATCCTCCGAGCGCTCGGCCTCGCCTTAACAATCGCAGCTCTTCCAGTCGTTGCCGTGGCGCAATCCAATGAGATTCTTCCGCTCGACCAAGTCCGAGCCGGCATGCAGGGGTATGCGTACACCATCTTCGCCGGCGACCAGGTTGAGAAGTTCGACCTCGAAGTAATCGGAGTGATGCCCAACTTTCTCGGGCCTCGCCAATCCATCATCCTCGTCCAACTCAAAGGCCCCAAGGTCGAGCGCACCGGCGTGGTCGCCGGAATGAGCGGCAGCCCCGTCTATCTCGACGGCAAACTCGCGGGCGCCCTTTCGCTCAAGCTCGGCATCTTCACCAAAGACCCCATCGCGGGCGTAACTCCCATCAAAGACGTAGTCGGACCGCCCGCGCAAAGCGGCGCGCAACAATTTCCGCTTCCCCTCGACGCTTCGGCTGTACAAAAATCCACTACAACCTTTTCACTCCCGACAGGTTCCACTCTCTCGCCCATCGAGACTCCGCTTGTCTTCTCTGGCTTTCAGTCCGCAACGCTGCAGCAATTCGCGCCGCAAATCCAGAGCTTCGGCTTCGTCGCGGCGCAGGGAGGCACGTCCGCTCCGCGCCCGGACGACGCGCATCTCGTCCCCGGCGACATGGCAGGAATGGTTCTTGTGCAAGGCGACGCCTCCATCAACTCCGCCTGCACCGTCACTGCCGTGCAAGCCGACCGCGTTTTTCTCTGTGGGCATCCCTTTCTCAATCTTGGCGACGTCCAACTCCCCATGGCACGCAGCCGCGTTTTAACCACCCTCTCTTCCGATCTCGCCTCCACCAAAATCGTGAATGTCGGCGGCTCCATCGGCACTATCACCGGCGATCACCTCACCGCCGTTACCGGAAAACTTGGTGCGCCACCACCGATGATCCCGCTCGACCTCACCGTCGCCACGCCAATCGGCGAGAAGAAATTGCACTTCGACGTGGTTAATCATCCCAAGCTCACTCCTCTGCTCGTGGCCATCACGGCGTTCAACGGCCTCACGCAAAACGCCATCTACGGAGAAGGCACGACTCTCCATCTCACCGGCGAAATTCGCTTGCACGGTCACACCCCCGTGCAAATCGAAAATACGTATGCCCCGGGCGACGTTCTTATCCCCGACGGTCTGCCCATAGCCATCAGCGTGCAAAATATTTTTGCGCGCCTGTTTGTAAACACTTTCGAAGTTCCCGAGGTCGAGCGCATCGCACTTCGCGTTGAAAGCGTTCCCGGCCGCCAATCCTTCACGATCGACAGCGCCTGGCTCGAAAAGGGCGAGGCGGCTCCCGGCGAAACCCTGCGCGTCCGCGTCCTCCTGCATCCCTATCGCGGAGCGGCCCGCGTTGAAGAAACCACCGTCCGCGTTCCCGATCAAATCGCCCGCGGCGCCACGCTGCGCATCCTCGTCACCGACGGCGATACCCTCAATCGCGCCTCGCGTGGATTCGCCTTCGGCGGCTCCAGCGGTCCCTCTGGACTCGACCAGCTCATCGCCGTCCTCAATCGCGAGCGCCGCAACGATCGGCTTTATGTCGGACTGTTCATGCCCTCGCCCACCATCCTTTGGGAAGACAAGGAGCTGCCCAATGCTCCGCTCTCGCAAATCAACGTAATCGACGGCCGCCCCGCTCCCGGCAGCGTCCAGGTCCTTCGCGAATCTCTCGCCAGCGAATCTTCCGTCCCGCTAGGCGGTCCGGTTTCCGGCGTAATCTCCTTAAACCTCCAAATTCGATAAGAGCCCTAATGCCACCATCGACGAATCACAACATGCAGTGTCATCCTGAGCGCACCCGAAAAGGATGCGTGAGGGACCTTAATGTCAGCGCTACTCCAATGCAAATCTTCGCGCGTATCCTTTACCTCCTTCCGTTCCTTTATCTCCTTTACCTTCCTTCCGCGATCGCCGAGCACACCCGCACCTGGCGCCAAGCCTCCTACGAAGATTTCCTCAAAGGCACTCCGCACGGTGTAGCCGTCCGCAGCGACGGCCGCCTCGAGCTTGCCCCGAAATTCACGCTCGTCGCCGACGCAGATGCCTCCTATCTCTGGTCTCTGCGCGTCGACCCGAAAGGCGCACTCTACGCGGCGGGCGGCTCGCCTGCAAAAGTCTTCCGCTTTGATGGCAATGGCGCGAGCAAGCCCACCACGGTTTTTGAATCCACCGATCTCGTCGCCCAAGCCATCGCCTTCGACGCCAAAGGCACGCTCTACGTAGCCACGTCTCCCGACGGCAAGGTCTATCGCGTCTCCGCCTCCGGCGAAAAAACCGTCTTGTTCGACCCCAAATCCAAATACATCTGGGATCTTGCCTTTGCTCCCGACGGCACTCTGTACGTCGCCACCGGCGACAAGGGGCAGATCTTCGCCGTATCTCCCGACGGTAAGAGCGAGCTATTCTACGCCAGCGACGAAGCCCACATCCGCGTCCTGGCCTTCGACGCACGCAATGATCTTCTTGCAGGCACGGAGCCGAGCGGCCGCATTCTCCGCGTAAGGCGCTCTAGCAACAAAAATGCCCGCAAGGACAAAGATTCATCAGCGGCCGAAGGTTTTGTTCTTTACGAAACCGCCAAGCGCGAAGTCACCGCGCTCGCCGTGGCTCCCGACGGAAAAATCTACGCCGCGGCCATCGGAGACAAGCAGCGGCCCTCCACACCAGCGCCCACCACCGTAATCGCCACGCCCCAAGGCACCACCACCATCACCGGTGGCGCTATCGTGCTCGGCGGCCAGCCTCAGGGACAAACGCCATTCATTCCTTTCCCGCAGCAGCTTTCCTCCAGCATCTATCGCCTTTCACCCGAGGGCGTGCCGGAAGAACTCTGGAATTCCCGCGACGACGTTGTCTACTCGCTCGCGATTAATTCCGACGGGCGTCTTCTCGCTGGCACTGGCAACAATGGCGCGCTTCTCGCCATCGACGGCCGCGGCGTTTTCGCGCAACTCGCCAAGGCCGGCTCCGCGCAGATCACCGGCATCGCCCGCAACTCCTCGGGCAAACTCTTCCTCTGCACCGCAAATCCCGCAAAGGTTTTTTCCGTCGGCACCGAATATGAGTCTGAAGGCACTTACGAATCGCGCTCCTTCGACGCGCAGCTATTCTCGCAATGGGGACGCCTGGATTGGTGGAGCCCTCCGGCGTCGCTCTCCGACAAGGGCGCAGAGTCTTCGGCGCCGTCCGGCGCGCCGCGTCTCGAATTTTTGGTACGCTCCGGCAACACCGAAGATCCCGGCAAGGAATGGTCTCGTTGGTTTGGTCCGTACTCGAAACCCGGCAGCAGCACCGAATGCCCGCCCAGTCGTTTCGTCCAGTGGAAGGCCGTGATTCACGACGGCCGGTCTGGCGACGGCATTAGCTGGGTCAACCTAGCATACCTTCCCCGTAATGTAGCGCCTTTGATCGACGCCATCGCCGTGCAGGACCCCGGCGTGCGCGCGCAAGCCAACATCATCATCCAGACCGGCCAGCAACCCAGCGTCAATCTGCATCAGCCGCAAACTTCTAATTTAACTGGCGTGGTTATCACCCAAAGTTCTTCACCCCTGCGATTCGACCAGCCGCCGCAAGGTTTCCAGCAAAAAGGTTTTCAGTCCGTTCTGTGGACCGCGCACGACGACAATGACGACGAGTTGCGGTTCGCCGTCTACTTCCGTGCAGAAAATGAAACCGGCTGGAAACTCCTGAAGGACAGACTCGAGCAGAAATTTTATTCCTGGGACAGCACCGCCATGCCCGACGGCGCCTACTACCTCAAAATTGTGGCCACCGACGCGCCCTCAAATCCTCCAGCCCAAGCCCTCGCCACCGAACGCGAAAGCGAGCGCTTTGTCGTTGACAACACTCCACCCGCGATCGAAGGATTGAAGGCTGTACCAGGAAGGCTTCAGACCGATATTCAGTTCACAGCGCGCGACGCGACCAGCAGCATCGAGCGCGCTCAATACAGCATCGATGGTGGCGACTGGATCATCGTAAACCCGAAGGGCGGCATCAGCGACGCACCGGAAGAACAATACGATTTTTCGCACGGTTCCCTATCACCCGGCGAGCATACCGTCGCCGTGCGCGCCTACGACCGCTTCGACAACGTGGGCAGCGCCAAAGCCACCATAACTGTTCCCGCCGCAAAGCCCTAAGCGCGGGCAGCGATCTAGCTAATTTTCAGCGTTGTAAAACACGCGATGTCATCCTGAAGGCATCCGACGAAGATGCCCGAAGGACCTCAACTGCGGCATCGCTAAAATTGATCCGAAGCAGGAAGGCGTTCGCAGCCGCGGCTCTTGCGCTCGCGTACCGCTCACGGCGTGTTGTATTTCTCGATCTCCGCACCAAACCCGATCCGCCCATCCCCGTAAGGCTCATTCCGCACGTGCACCACTCGCGCCGTACAATGCGTCTCCTGTGGGTCGCTGCCGGTCACTTCCGCTGGCATGCGCAGCGTGCAATCAATAGGCATGCCCACCTGCAGCGGCGCCGACGAAGCAAAGAAAAATCCGCCCCGCGAAATATTGATAACTTCCGTAAAGTGCTCGCTCTCGTCTGAAGGTAGGTTGATCGCTCGAAAGCGCAGCGAAGTGCGCATGTTGTAGCGGGTGATCTGGCGGCGTTCTGAACCCATAACTTTCTCTTCCCTGCCAGGAAGGAATACGCGTTCCTCCCCGAGAGGGTATTCATCAGCCTAACAGAGCTACTCGGCCGGTCAAGTAACAAACCTTTCACAAAGCTTCACAAAACCCTCAGTACGGAAGTGTGGTACTCGCGCCTTCTCTTCCCCTTCGTAAGCCGCGGAGCTATGCAATAATGGGCCGGTCGTAGCGGTCATGCACTTGAGCGCAATCACGCACACCTCCGCCTACACGCACCTCACCTGGCAAGCCATTCTCGACGCCCACGCCCGCATCGCTCCGCGTATCCACCGCACCCCGGTGCTCACTTCCGCGTCGCTAGACGCCATCACGGGCGCGCGCCTCTTCTTCAAGTGCGAAAATCTGCAAAAGACCGGCTCCTTCAAAATTCGCGGCGCGAGCAATGCTATCTTGTCGCTGACCGAAGAAGAAGCCGCCCGCGGCATCGTCACGCAATCAAGCGGCAATCACGGTGCCGCGGTGGCCTGCGCCGCCGCGTGGCGCGGTGTGCCTGCTTTCATCGTAATGCCCAAGAATGCTCCGCGCGTGAAAGTCCGCGCGATCGAGGCGTACGGCGGAAAAATCACGTTTTGCGAACCCAAGGTTTCTTCGCGCAACGAAATTTGCTCTCGAGTTCAATCCGAAACCGGCGCCGCGCTGATCCATCCGTTCGACAACGATCAAATCATCGCCGGGCAAGCCACCGCCGCCAAGGAACTGCTCGAAGAAATTCCCGACGTCGACGCGGTCTTCACCCCAGTTAGCGGCGGCGGGCTGCTTAGCGGAACGTGTCTCGGCGCCAAGGGCCTTCGACCCGGCGTCCTTGTCTTTGGCTGCGAGCCGGAGCGCGCAGACGACGCGTACCGCTCGCTCAGCAGCGGTGCGCTGCAATCGTTGGATTCGAGCGATACCATCGCCGACGGCCTGCGCGCCTCGCTGGCCCCCAGAACCTTCGCCATCCTGCGCGACAATGTCGAACGCATCCTGCTGGCCAGCGAAGAAGAAATCATCTCCGCCATGCGCACCATCTGGGAGCGCATGAAAATCATCATCGAGCCGTCCTCGGCGGTAGCGATCGCGCCGCTGCTGAAACCGGGCGCCGTAGCAAGCCTGGCGCTGCCCGCCCGCGCCGACGGCGCGCCACCAAAGTTAGGCGTAATCTTCTCCGGCGGCAACGTCGACCTCTCTTCCTTGCCGTTCTAGTTTCCGTGTCGAGACTGGACCAACTTCTTTAGAGAACCATCTGTCAAATCGATGGATCAGGAGTCACTTCCTCTCGGCCCACGCGAGGCCATCGGGTCCCTGGCCTGTCGCGATGTACCCATCGATTTCCAGCCTCTTCAAATCTACGACTGCCACCTTGTCCTTGCCGCTGACCGCGACATACGCGCGCGAGCCATCGGGCACGATGAGGATGCCTGCGGAACCGCCACCGAAGTCGAAGCTCCTGACCTCCTGATGGGTTACGGCATCCAGAATCACCAGATTTGCGCCAGATGAGCCGGAGGGTCCGCCGGAGACCAGCACGCGCTTGCCATCCGGGGTGAACTTCAGGCGATTGCCCCTTACCGGAATCGGGAAAGTCCGCGTCGCTTTCTTGGTCGCTACGTCAATAATGGTCACGCTTCCATCCTGGGCATTTGCGGCCCAGATTTCCTTGCCGTCGGGTGAGAGGTCGAATCCTTCAGAGCCGCGGCCTGCCGCGACGTTGGTCACACGCCACGTTTTTCGCGGCGAACCCGGCGGCGGACCACCAGAAGGCGGCGGCGCACCCGGAGGAGGGCCGGGATTCGGAGCGGAGGCTAGTTCGATGATGCTGATCGTTCCGGAGCTGACATTGGAAGTGAAAACGCGATCAAGCGCTGCGGACACGACAACCATATGTGTTCTTTCCTGCCCGGTGCCCATCAGCCAATCGATAGTCTTCGTCGCAGGATCGTAACAGCCAACAACTTTATTCGTCTCCGCCGTGAAATACAGCTTGCCGCCAGCGAACGCCAATCCATGCGGGGAATGCAGTGCGCCGAGATCAATGGGCGGCAGAGCCTTTTGAGCGGTCAGATCGACGACCGAGATCGTGTGGAGAGCGCTGTCTGAACCTCCGTAATTGGAAATGTACGCAAGTTTACCGTCCGGCGAAGATTCCACTTCATGGGGGTCGGGTCCCGCAGGCACGCGGCCCACGATCTTGAGGGACGCAGGATCGACAATCGCCAGCGTATTGGCGTCTTTCTCAAGAATGAGCAAAGCCGGCGAGGGCGTCTGCGCGTCGACGCAGTTCGTTACCACGAAGAACGCTGGGAGGAAAAGGCTGAGCCTCCCCAGGCCCCAAATTCGAATGGAACTTGGTCTCCTCATCGTTACTCCTATTTCGGCGGCTCGGGCTTGGCGAGCTCTTGCTGGACTCGGGGAGGCAGTGACTTGATCCGCTTGATGTAGGCAGCTACGGTCCAGAGTTTCTGGTCGGAATCCCATCTGCCGTTCGCGAACATGCCCGATAGGCGGATGCCGTCCTTGGCGACCCAGAAAATTTGCGCTTCCGTATAGGTCGTGCCAACGACGGGAAGCTGTGGAATTGGTGGATACAAACTATCGCCCGTTTGATCTGCCTTGCGGTCCGCACCGTGGCAGCCTGCGCATTCGTCCGAATATATTTTCGCGCCGGCGATCAGATTTTCATCAGTCGGAGGAACGGGATTGGGAAGCTCCGGCGCGCGGCGGCGCACGGAAGCGTGTGCCGAGGAAAACATCAACGCCTTTTCCCAATTTGAAGGAGGAACATCACTGCGAACCTCTGTAAAGCCAAGCCTTAGATAGGCAAAACCGCCAAGGATGACCACCAACAGCGTGAACACAACGCCGCTAAGAAAATTTCTCACTACTTCTCCTTGAGCTTGAGTTTGCCCGCGGCCTTGTTTTCCTCCAGGAAATCGCGTAATTGCGTGCTGGCGTCCAGCAGCCGGGTCCACTGTTCGTAGTAGAGCGTGACCGGGAACCGCCCGAGACCATAGACGCTGACACCCCCCTTTTCGCCTACGCGGAAGTCGAGCTGACCGGTACGCCGGCCGCCTCCCTGCTTTTCGAGCTCCTGCAAACGGGCTTTCAACTCTTCATAAGACGGTTCAGCCATGGAACCTCCTCAAATGTAAATGAGGGGCGATTATACCGAAGCATGGGTGCACAGAGATGCGGAATCGCGGATTGACAGAATGTGCGCCCTCGGAAGGTTCGAGAGAGCGCTCCTAGATTGCCGAAAACAAGCATGACGGCGAGAGCCGTGCTGTCGGCATCACAATGAACGACTTGCGGCCAGCCAGTCTAACTTTGCTGCGTCGGCGCAACCGTAGCTGGCTGCTGCAGGCGGAACTCCAGCAGCGTTTCGCTCGGCACTTTCACCTGCTGGCCGCGGGTGAGCACCTGCACGGCCCCTCCGGCTCCGGCGCCGACCCCCGCGCCAATCGCCGCACCCTTACCACCTCCGGCGATTGCCCCGATGATCGCTCCCAGGGCTGCGCCGCCGCCGACTTTCTCCGCCGTGTTTTTGCCGCGCCCTTTACCCTGCAGCGTGTAATCGCTGCTCACCACCGGATAGTCACGGCCATCGATCACCATGCGGGTCAGCTCGAGTTGCAGCTCGGAACTGCCGGCCAAATGGCCCGCTTCCTTAGCTTCGGCCAGGCGTCCGTAGACGTCAGTGCCCTTGCGAGCCACCAACACTTCATTCACGGTCAAATCGGTTTCGAGGCTGGCGTGGAACATGTCCCCGACGTGGTTTTTCGAGGAGTCGACGCCGTCAATCATGCGCACCAA
>CATPAM010000546.1 GCA_955651735.1 Candidatus Acidiferrales bacterium
AGCGAATGGCGGCATCAAGCCCTTACCATCCGCCACAATCGTTCTGATCTGATTGTCGCTTAGCCGTCTGCGCAGTCCGACCAACGATGGGATAGCCGGAGGTGCTCCCTGTAGATTGTCAAGATGGCACCGCCCGCAGTTCGCCTGGTAGAGAGAGCGCGGACGCAACTGCGGCGAGTCAGTTTTCGAAAGAGGATCTGCCAGGGAAAGTTTTAGCATTGCCGGCAGATCCTTCGAGACCACGTACAGATAACCGTGCTTGGGATCCACGGCAGAACCGCCGAAATTCGCGCCGCCGTTGTTCCCGGGCATCTCGACGGTGTCCTCCGTGCTCGGCGGTTCGAAAAGCCCACGGTTACGCGCCTTCAGAATCTGCGTTCGCAGGCGGTCTTGCTCTTCCGGCTCAAGATACGGGCTCAGATCATCCACCGTGAACCTCTGCCGCGCGAAGGGTGCCGGCTTCGACGGAAAGGGCTGGGTTGGCCACGTCTCCTCTCCTGGCATATCGGATTTCGGAACTGCGCGTTCCTCAATAGGCCAGAGCGACTTGCCTGTGTCGCGATTGAAAACCCACACAAAGCCGACTTTGCTGACCTGGGCGACGACGTCAATCAGCTCGCCGTCATGCTGAACAGTAGTCAGCATAGGCGTGCCGGCATTGTCGTAGTCCCAGATGTCGTGATGGATCATTTGGTAGTACCAAAGCAATTTGCCTGTGCGTGCATTGATAGCCAGCAGGCAGTTGCCGTATAGGTTTGACCCTTTGCGGTTGGCACCATAGAAGTTGTACTTGGGGCTTGCGGTGGGCACGTAGACTACGCCGCGATTGGAATCGACGGCCATACCGTTCCACGCATTTGCGCCACCAGCCGTTTTCCAAGCGTCCTTTGGCCAGGTTTCATAGCCTCGTTCGCCCGGGTGCGGAATCGTATGAAAGCTCCAGACCAGCTTGCCTGTGCGCACGCTGTACGCTCGGATGTCGCCAGGGCCGGAGTCGTACTCCTCATTCGTCGCGGAGCCTAGGATCAATAGGTCTTCGAAGATGCGACCGGGATTAGTTGACTGCACCAGCGTTAGCGTCTTCGGATCGCGCCCAAGCCCCTCGCGGAGGTCCGTGCTGCCACTCTTGCCGAAGTCAACGATGGTTTGTCCGGTCCGTGGGTCAATTGCCTGCAGATGGTTGTCGGCGGCAAAGAGCAGGCGCCGTTCAGAGCGATCCGCGCTTTCCCAGTAGTCGATGCCTCGGTTGGTTATCAGCGCCGTCTTCGCTCCGGTGGGATGAGTCCAGATTTCCCTTCCTGTAGTGGCGTCGAGGGCGACGATGCTATTGGTCCGTGCCATCACGTACATGACGTCGTCGACGACCAGCGGATTGAACGCGTACGGCAGGTCGTCTCCAGTCTGATAGCTCCAGACCTTCTTCAGCTTGTCGACGTTGCTGCGGTCAATCTGGTGTAGCGAAGAGTACTGCGCGCCATCCGCGGCACCGCCATAGGCGCGCCACGTTGAATGTGTGTCTGAGAGTTCCCCGTTGCTATTCTGACCGAATGAGCGCGCATCGCGGGACTTACTGTCCTGAGCTGGCAACACATTTGTAAGGATCAGGGCAACACAGGAGCAGGAGACGAAGAAAGCCCTTCGGAAGAGACGCCGGACTTTGTGTGCCGAACCTAAGTGATTCAACAAAGAGGCGTTCACTGGAATACCCCCCTCGGCTTTCGTACAGCGGGTTACTCAATCACACGCAGACAATTAGATGAGAAAGCGAACATATTGCCATTGTGCCTGACAAACTTATCAGGAGGTAGCAGCGGGAGAAGAGACCCTGGCCAGTTGAATGCGGCGGCACAGTTCCCAGCCTCGACGACTTCGGACCGCGAACAACCAAGCTCACCTGCCGTTATGAATGGCGGCCTGGCGCAGATCTTTTGGTGTCGTTAGTATGCTCAATGGTTAATACGATTTTCCCTTGCGCATGTCGTTCTTCAAGATAACGGAGAGCTTCAGCCGCGCCGCTTAACGGGTAACGTCTATCGATGACGGGTACAACTTTTCCCGCTTCAAGAAGTTCTTTCAGAAAAACCAGATCCTTCTGGTTTATGTTCGCTATAAAGAAACACGTTTTCTTGCTCCCAATCAGTGACAGTAATGGTGCCAGTAGCATTGCTTGGAAAATTCGAGCCAAACCACCTCCGACGACGACATAAATTCCGCCCTGACTCAGCGCACGCCTGTAATCGAAAATCGAATGGTGGGCATTCGCTCCCAGGATCAGATCGTAATGCTGCCCACTTTTGGTGAAATCTTCCCGCGTATAATCGATGACATGGTCTGCGCCAATCGATCGCGCCGTGTCCACTTTCCGCGTACTGCACACGGCAGAGACTTCAGCCCCGAACGATTTGGCAATCTGGACCGCAAATGTACCTACGCCACCAGACGCGCCATCAACCAGAACCTTGTGGCCTGGCTGGATGCGTCCCTTATCACGAAGACCCTGAAGGGCGGTGATTGCCGCGATTGGTACGGCTGCTGCGTCCTCAAATGAA
>CATPAM010000547.1 GCA_955651735.1 Candidatus Acidiferrales bacterium
ATTCTTCACCGAGCAAGTCGTTCTTGCCGAGCTACTCGCCCAGCACATCGAAGCCAAAACCGGCATTCCCGTCGAGCGCAAGACCAACCTCGGCGGGACTCTCCTCGTCCACAAAGCGCTTCTCTCCGGCGACCTCGATCTCTACGTCGAATACACCGGCACCGCGCTGACCGCCGTCCTCAACGAATCCCCAGCCAGCGATCCGCACGATGTCTACCATCGCGTCCAACAAGGCTATGCCCAGCGTTTCAATCTCGAAGTCACCGAGCCGCTCGGCTTTGAAAACACTTTCGCCATGGTCGTTCGCAGCGAAGACGCCCAGCGCCTCGGTCTCCGCAACTCCTCCGACCTCGTCCCCTTGGCCCCCAAAATGCGCGCCGGCTTCGGCTACGAATTCCTCGAGCGCCCCGACGGCTTCCGCGGCTGGAGCCAGCTCTACGGCCTGCATTTCATCGCCCCGCCCAGCGTCATGGACCTCGGCCTGATCTACCGCGCCCTGGTCGACAAAAAAGTCGACATCGTTGCCGGCAACTCCACCGACGGCCTCATCGACGCCCTCCACCTCGTCCCGCTCGTCGACGACAAGCATTACTTCCCGCCTTACGACGCCGTCCCCATTGTCCGTCGCGACGCCCTCGAAAAATTCTCGCAACTCCGCTCCGCGCTTGCCGACCTCGCCAACAAAATCTCCGCCGAAGAAATGCGCCACCTCAACTCCGAAGTCGACGCCAACCAGCGCGACCCCGCCGCCGTAGTCCGTGCCTTCCGCGCCTCCAAATCCCTCTAAGTGGCACAGCCACCTCTGCCCCATGGCATGGGGTGTACGCGATCAATCCGCGGAGGGTTCCGCTCGATTTTCATCCAACTCTTGGCTGTGCTCCTACGATCCGCACGTCTGTAGTCAACCACATCGAAGACGGACTCAGTCCGCCAGAGAGATTCTCTGTACCCGCGCCCCCGCCCCTTCCGTCTGACACTTAAGGAAGCCCTGCCCTTTGGCGTATCACAATTTTTTCCGGAGGATACTACATGAAGAATGTCGTCGCCTTGCTCACTCTGCTGCTCGTTCTTAGCGTTCCTGCGTTCCTGCTGGCCAGCGGCGCTGGTGCGCAGCGCCAGGGACAGCAGCACAGTACTGCTCGCGATGTTGGCCGCGGTCACGTGCCTGCGCATGGCCCTGCCCCCGTGCGAAGCGCTCCGCCCCACGCCTCGGAGAATCGCGCACCCGAAAATCACGCCGCCGAAGCCCGCCCGCAAGACAACAGTCGCTCCTTCCGCGATAAGCCAAGTCACCCTGAGGCGCCTCACGTCCACCACAACGACCAATGGGTCGGCCACGATTCCGGCCGCGACGATCCCCACTATCACATCGATCATCCCTGGGAACACGGCCGCTTCACGGGCGGCTTTGGCCGCGGCCACGTGTTCCGTCTGGGTGGAGGAGACCGCGAGCGCTTTTGGTTCGGCGGCTTCTACTTTAGCGTCTCGCCCTACGATTACGACTACGCCGCGGATTGGCTTTGGGACGGCGATCCCGTCGTCATCTACGAAGATCCCGACCACGACGGCTGGTATCTGGCCTACAACTCCAGACTTGGCACCTACGTCCACGTCCAATATCTCGGCCCGCGATAACGCGCTGGGCGCGAGTCTTTGTGGCACAGCCATTTCTGGCTGTGCTCTTACGACCCAGACGCACTGTGCAAATCTCGCTCGGAGACGGAAGTCGACTTCAGCCGGCCCCTAAAGCCATTAGCTTAATCGTGTTTGAACAGGCCAAGGCAGAGATGTCTGGTCTTGCCGGCTATGGGATCACGACAACCCTGCGCCCGGATTCCGGGTGCTGCCACACGCTCTCGATCTCCGCCAGCGGAACTCGCTCCGTCTCCACGCGCAACTCCCCGCGCGCCGCCCGCGTCATCACCTGTTGCATCGCATCCACCAAAACCTCGTGCGAGGGCATCCCCGCCGTGCCCAGGATCGTCAACGCCGTGCTGCGCAACACCGCCGCCGCCAATGCGATCGTCGCCCCGGCGCTCTCGCCCACTTGCACCAACCGCGTTTCCTTTGTCACCACCGCAAATTCGGATTTTGTTATCGCCGCCAACAGCGTCTCCGTGGGACGTCCCCACACATAATCAATAATCACGTCGAACCCGGCGTCGCCCGCCTCGCGCGCGAACACGTCCTTAAGCGACTCCCCAGGCTGCGCAAGCTGAATCGTGGCATCCGCGCCCACTTCACGCAGCCTGCCGAGCACCCGCTCGTTGCGTCCCGCCGCAATTACCCG
Source organism: Candidatus Acidiferrales bacterium (assembly GCA_955651735.1). GTDB lineage: Bacteria > Acidobacteriota > Terriglobia > Acidiferrales > UBA7541 > Acidiferrum. Next base: position 2,291 of record CATPAM010000547.1, read on the forward strand.
CTTCGCCCCCAGCCGTTTCGCGATCTGCACCGCGAGCTATCCGGTAACTCCCGTCCCGCCCAAAATGAGCACCGTCTCGCCTGCCGCAAGTTTCGCGCGGTGCGTCAGCGATAGCCAAGCCGAAACGCCCGGATTCGGCAGCGCCGCCGCGATGTCGTCATCCATACCCGCGGGCACCGGGAAGCAAAACGCGCGTGGTGCCACGGTGCGCTCCGCCATCGCCCTGTAAGGCCGCCTCGGCCCGCCAAAGAATACCCGCGTGCCGTCTTCGAGCTCCCCCACGCCATCCGTTCCGCACACCACCGGCAATTCCCGAGGACTGGCATAGTGCGACCCGCTCGCCAATTGCCTGTCGATCGCCTTCAGCGACGCCGCCCGCACGCGCACAACCACCTCATCCTTGCCCGCCGCCGGCTCCGCAAACTC
>CATPAM010000548.1 GCA_955651735.1 Candidatus Acidiferrales bacterium
GAAGGAAGAAGCGGCAAAGCCCGATCCGATTGCGGAAATAGACACCAAAATTCTGGAACAGGTGAAAACCGACGAGCCGGCGTTGAAGGCGGACCTGACGTTTCTGACCGAGCACATCGGTGCGCGGCTAACCGGTTCGGCGACGCTGGACCTGGCGAGCCACTGGACCGCGGAGCAATTTAAAGCGGCGGGCCTTGCGAACGTGCATCTCGAGGACTGGACGATCGCGAATAGCTGGACGCGCGGGCCCGCGGCCGGCCGAGTGCTCGTCCCTACCGAGCAGGCGTTGACGCTGGCCTCAGCAGGATGGTCACCCAGCACGAATGGCCCGGTGCGGGGACGGGTTGTTGGTGTTGCGTTTGAAAAAATCGAGGATCTGGAACCATACAAAGGCAAACTGAAGGGCGCGATTGTCTTGTTTGGCCGGCCGCGAAAGATGGAGGCCCCGGAGTTTCCCTTGGCGACGCCTTGGGGCCAAAGCACGATTCCCCTGGCGCACGCCGCGAATGAAATGCCCATTGACCCGGCGGCGTACCGGCAGGCCCGGCTGGCAGCCATGAAAATGTTTGCCGAGGAGAAAGTCACGGCTGTGCTGATCGCTTCGGAGAAGGAGTTTGGCCTGCTAAATATGTCTGTGCAGTCGCGGGAGTACCAAGCCGCGTTAGTTCCGGTGGCCTACGCGGTTCGCGAGAATTACGAGCAGTTGTGGCATTTGCAGGAGGAGGGGCGCGCGCAAGCGGAGGTGAGCATCGAGGGAAGCCTCAGCGGGAAGCCAGTGCAGGTGTATAACACCGTGGCGGAGATTCGTGGGACGGAGAAGCCCGATGAGGTTGTCATCATTGGGGCGCACCTCGATTCCTGGGATCTAGGCACCGGCGCGACAGACAATGGCACGGGATCGATGGCGGTGCTTGCTGCCGCGCGAGCTCTGCAGAAAGTGGGAGTGAAGCCGAAGCGCACGATCCGGTTTGTGCTCTTCACCGGCGAAGAGCAGGGCTTGAACGGCTCGCGCGCTTATGTGAAGGCGCACCAGGACGAGTTACCTAAGATTTCCGGGGTGCTGGTGCACGATACGGGGACGGGCAAAGTGCTTACCATCGGCTTGATGGGGAATTATGCGGTCCGCGAGACAATTGACCATGCGCTGTATCCACTCGCCAAGGCCAAGGATGTTGGATTAGTGGAGCCGAGCCTGCGCAGGGAGGGCGGTTCCGACCACGTGCCATTTGATGAAGCAGGCGTGCCGGGGTTCTGGTGCGTGCAGGACGTCGCCGACTACGACAAAATGCACCACTCGCAGGCGGACAGGCTGGAGCACGTGCGGTGGGACGACTTGACCGAGGGCGCGCAGGTGCTGGCGGTATTTGCGTACAATGTGGCGCAATTGCCGGAGTTGTTGCCGAGGAAGCCGTTGAAAGAGAAGAAAGCTGATCAGTAGGTACGCGCGGGCAGGCGGGGGGGTTGATGACGAGCGCTTGCTTGCGACAGACGGAGCGCCGACACTTCAATTTATGCGAGCTGTCGTGCAGCGGGTGAGCCGCGCCAAGGTTACAGTCGAAGGACGCGTCACCGGGGAAATCGGCGCTGGTTTGATGGTGCTGCTTGGCGTGGGCCGGGAAGACTCTCCAATGGTGGCTGCTTCTCTGGCTGAGAAAGTTGCAAACCTGCGCATCTTCGAGGATGAACAGGGGAAAATGAACCGGTCGCTGCTGGACGTGAAAGGCGCCGCTCTCGTAGTTTCGCAATTCACTTTGTATGGTGACGCGCGCGGGCAGCGCCGCCCGAGCTTCATTTCCGCGGCGCCGCCGGAGCTTGCGGCCGCGCTGTATGAAGAATTCAATAAGGTCCTGCGCGGACTTGGCGTTGCCGTGGCGACGGGACTTTTTCAGGCCATGATGGCGGTGGAGCTGGTCAATGAAGGTCCGGTCACAATCCTCCTCGACTCTGACAAGACGTTTTAAACGTTCGCGCAAGCAAACCGCCGAGCGTTGGAGTCGAACAAGCGTCCTACGCGAATTGCAGAGGCTTGCAAATCCCAAGGTTCGCGCAAAAATGGCGTATTTCGGCGTCAAAGTGGCGAAGGCGTATGGAATCTCACAGCCAGTTTTGCATGCGCTGGCGCGGCGCATCGGCAAGAACCACGCGCTGGCCGAGCAGTTGTGGATCTCCGGCATTCATGAAGCGCGAATTTTGGCAACGTTGATCGGAGAAGCGGACAAAGTTACTGCCACGCAGATGGAACGGTGGGCGCAGGAGTTTGATTCGTGGGACCTGGTCGATGCGGCTTGCTGCTACCTTTACGCCGAATCCTCCCCGGCATGGCGGCAAGTCGAGGCCTGGAGCAACCGAAACGAAGAATTTGTGAAGCGCGCGGCTTTTTCCTTACTGGCGTATCTAAGTTATAAGGATAAGCAAGCGCCGGATGAGCGATTCGAGCAATTTTTGTGGGTGATCGAGCGAGAGGCCCACGACGAAAGGAACTTCGTGCGCAAAGCGGTAAATTGGGCACTGCGAAATATCGGAAAACGAAGCTTGCGTCTTAATCGTTCGGCGATTCGAGCAGCCGAGCGAATCCGGAGGCAGGAGTCTCGCGCGGCGCGATGGATTGCGGCGGACGCTCTGCGCGAGCTCAGAAGCGAAGCGGTGCAACAGCGGCTACGGCGGAAGGCGGCCTGACGCCATGGCATCAACTGCAAGCGGGTTGGCATCCGCAAGAGTGAAGATTCGGAGGGCGCGGCGCGGCGATGCTGAACGCATCGCACAGCTATCTGGAGAGTTGGGCTATCCGGCTACAGCAGCCCAAGTCGCCACGAGATTGCGGCAGCTTAAGCCTACGTCAAAACATGCGGTCTTTGTCGCGGAATCCCCCGACGCAGCCACCGGCTTGATCGGTTGGGTGCATGTCAGCGTGTCGCTTTTGTTGGAAAGCGATATGCGCGCCGAAGTGAATGGGCTGATCGTTGCGGAAGGACAGCGCAGCGCGGGAGCGGGCGCGAAACTTCTGGAAGCTGCGGAGGAATGGGCGCGAAGGCGCAGTTGCCGGGGGATGAATGTGCGGTCGAACGTGATCCGCGAACGGGCGCACGGGTTTTACGAACGGAACGGATACGAGCACTACAAGACGCAGAAGGCGTTCCGCAAGGCGCTCTAGATTGCGCGCACGATGAGAACAAGAAAAGATTGGTTGTCCCACACCCACCTGCAGGTTACCCGCGCGAACCTTCCATGATCCGCGCTGCCTTAGTATATCGCAGTACGATATACTAGAGGCATGACGACGGAGATTACTACCGACGAATACCAGGCTTTGGCAGAGCTGCGCTACCGAATTCGCCATTTCCTGCGGGAAGGAGATGTGGTGGCGCAGGCGGTGGGCCTGGAGCCTCAACAGTATCTGCTTTTACTTACGATTCGAGGACTACCGGCTGGCGAAGAAGCGACAATCCGAACCCTGGCCGAGCGGTTGGCATTGAAACATCACAGCGTGGTGGAATTGATCGACCGTCTGGAAATGCACGGCTATGTTCGGCGCACGCGCGGGCGTGACGACCGGCGGCGCGTGCTGGTTTCGTTGCTGCCTCGCGGGGAGCGCATCCTGGAACAAGTAGCGCGGCACCGCATCGGTGAAGTGCGCGCGAACGGGCATGCGCTGGTTCGCGCCATCGATCAATTGCTGGAAAAGCCGCCGCAAGCAAGACAAACAAAGTCTTCGCCGAAGCGAGAAAAGCGTGGATAGCGAGGATTTCAAGCAGCAGACGAACGCCAGACGGTGGTGGACGCCATCGCAGAAGTGGGGCGCCCTGATCAAACAGCGCACCGTCGCGCTGGAGCGCCTGGGCGCGGCGGGTGTGGACGCCCTGCCGGTTGTAAGCCGTGCCGACGTGCACAAGCTGGAGGGCGTTGTCGCGCTACTGGACGTGCTGAAATTTTACGGGTTCGCCTCGCAAAACACGGACGATCGAGTGCGCGTTGACTTGCCGCTAGACGCACCCTAAGATGAACCGCGGATGGCGGTTTCCTTCTTATGACCGGGCGCACCATCTCCCATTACCGCGTTCTGGAAAAGTTGGGCGGCGGGGGCATGGGGATCGTGTATAAGGCCGAGGACGTCCGTCTCGGCCGCCACGTGTGCCTGAAATTTCTTTCTGAGAAACTTTCCAAGGATCATCCAGCCGTCGAGCGATTTCAACGCGAAGCGCGAGCGGCCTCGTCTTTGAACCACCCGCACATCTGCACTATCTATGACGTCGACGAATACGACGGCCAGAGTTTCATTGTCATGGAGTTTCTCGAGGGACAGACGCTCAAGCATCTCATTGCGGGTGAGCCGATGGACATTGAGCGCGTGCCGGAATACGGCCATCAGATGGCGGACGCCCTCGAGGCTGCTCACGCCAAGGCCATCATTCATCGCGACATCAAGCCCGCGAATATTTTTCTGACCGAACGCGGCCAAATAAAGCTTCTCGACTTTGGTCTCGCGAAGTTGATACCGGAACGCAAGGGGGTAGCGTCACCGACTTATGCCGGAACCGGTTTCAGCAGCACGACGCAAGATCCGCCTCTGACCAGCACCGGCGTTTCCATGGGCACGGTGGCTTACATGTCTCCAGAGCAGGTGCGCGGGGAAGAATTGGATGAACGCACTGACCTGTTCTCCCTCGGACTCGTTCTGTATGAGATGGCCACGGGCAAGCAGGCTTTTGTGGGAAATACCTCGGGGGTTTTGTTCGAGGCCATTCTCAATCGTGCGCCGGCACCGGCAGCGCGTCTGAATCCAGCCATTTCCCAGCAACTCGAGCAAATCATCAACAAAGCGCTGGAAAAGAACCGTGCGCTCCGCTACCGCACGGCGGCGGATCTCAGCGCGGATTTGCAACGGTTGAAGCGCGATACGGACTCGGCGCGCGCTTTCCAAGTTACCTCGGGTGCCTCTTCTGAGCAGCCGATGAAGCGCCGATGGATTCTCATTTGGGCTGCAGTAGCGGCCCTGGTTCTACTCTTATTTGGCTGGAATATGGGCGGCCTACTCGACCGCGTATTTCACGGCACCGCGCTGCGACGCGTCGACTCTATCGCCGTCTTGCCCTTCACGAACGTAAGCAACGACCCGAAAACGGAGTATCTCAGTGACGGCATCACAGAGAGCCTGATCAACAGCCTTTCACAATTGCCTAACCTTTCGGTGACGTCCCGCAATACAGTATTTCGCTACAAAGGGCAGCCGACGGATCCGCAGAAGTTGGGCCATGACATGGGGGTGAGAGCGATTCTTACCGGGAGGCTGATTCAGACCGGGGATGAGCTGATGATCAGCGTCAGCCTGGAGGACGTGCGGGAAAGCCGACAAATCTGGGGCGAGCAGTACAACCGTAAGCTTTCCAACCTGGTTTCGGTGCAGCAGGAGATTGCCGCCGACATTTACGGCCGGTTGCGTCCCAAACTTGAAGGCGAAGAACGAAAACTGCTGGCCAAGCGGCCCACAGAAAACGTTGAGGCGTATCAGCTTTACCTGCAAGGCTTGTTCTACTGGAACAAATGGACCGAAGCCGACTTCAAAAAGGCCGCTGACTATTTCACGCAAGCGGTGCAAAAGGATTCGAGATACGCATTGTCTTACGCGGGGCTGGCTGACACCTATAGCTTGCTAGGTGACGCAGGGTATCTGCCACCATCAGAGGCATGGCCGAAGGCCAAGGCGGCGGCCATGCAGGCGATGGAAATCGATGACACGCTGGCGGAAGCTCACACTTCTCTCGCGCTTGTGAAGGAGCATTTTGAGTGGGACTGGACGGGAGCAGAAACAGAATTCCGGCGGGCCATCGAGTTAAATCCGAATTCAGCTACGGCGCACCATTGGTACGGAGACTACCTGGCGAACATGGGACGTCCGGAGGAAGGACTGCGGGAGACAAAACGTGCCCAGGAATTGGACCCACTCTCGCTGATCATCAACACGACGCTGGGTTGGCAGTTCTATTTGGCCCGCCGCAGCGACCAAGCCATCGACCAACTGCGCCGGGTTCTCGATATTGACGCGAAATTCACTCCGGCGCGGCGCGTGCTCGAGGAAGTCTACGCACAGTCGGGCAAATACAAGGAAGCGGTCGAAGAGAGAGAAAAAGTGCTGTCACTCTCGGGAAGTCCGGAGCTCGCCGCTTCCATCGCGGAGGATTTTTCCAAGTACGGATACAAAGGCGTGCAGCAGAGCTGGCTCGATGGGTTGGCTGAAATCTCCAAACATCGCTATGTCTCCCCCTTCAGCATTGCCGAGGGCTATATGCGCGTGGGCCAACGGGAGAAAGCGCTCGAGTGGCTTGAGAAGGCTTACGAAGAGCACGACAGCGGGCTCGTTTCGATTGGTGTCGAGCCCATGTTCGACGCCATTCGATCGGAGGCGCGTTTCAAGGAAATCGTCCGGCGCATGAAGCTGGCGAGCTAGATGGTCGCCATCGGGCGGCCTTATCGCAATGGATATTCTCTATCTCCCGGCAAGTACCCATCGACGCGCAGTACTTTCAGTCCCGGTCGCACGTTGCGAGCGTCCATGAAAGCAATGGCTCCGGGTATGCCCGCAACCAGCTCATATTGCATATCGTTTGAATATACGATTTTGGGCGGCGACGCGGCCTCTGCCCTAAAAATCTTCGCCACCCAGTATTGTTTGAATTGCGCTTCGCTCATCTGATAAATGACCCGCAGTACAACATCCCGCTCACGTGCGACCGGAGCGCGAATGAGCAACACCACCGGAAGCTTGGCGTTCCAGTATTGCCGTTCTCCGAGGAGAACCTTGCGCACGTCGGACAGCGTGAGATCGCTTACCGGCGTGTCCGGGTGGACCACAACGGCGATGTCTGCTCCTCCACGGGCGGTTTGGGCCGACGACCCATTCTGAACAATCGTTACGAGCGAGATCAGCGCAATGAGGACTGCCGCTATGCGTTTTGTAAGAGCATTCATTGGCAGATCGCTCAGAAAGTGAAGGCCGTTTGGAAGAACACGCCGTTGACATACGGTTCTGCGATTTGGTGCTTGGTGTAGCGGTATTCTGCCTTGAAAGCCGCGTAACTCGAGATGTCGTACCGCGCTCCGAGAATCGAACCGATAAGATCCTGGTTGGTAAAAACCTTTTCGCTGAGCGGCGTGTGAGTATATTCAAACCGGTAATACGGCTTCACGCTTCTCTCAAACCACGGCAGCCGATACGCGAGCTGCACATAAAACGCCTGGCTGTTGGTCGACAAGTTCGTCAGCACCGCGCGGTGGTTGACGTTCGCAAACTCCGCCAAAAACTCCGGCGTCTCCTTGGTCCAAACCAGGTGCGCCGCCGTTATCCACTCGCGCAAATCGCCGCCCGCCAGCGTGATCTTGTCGCGGTACACCGAAGCTCCGAGTTGCAACCCATAGAACCTCTGCGGCCGGGAATAGATATTCGCCACCCACGCGCGATTGTCGTTGTTGTCCCCCGCATCGCCCGGCCGGCTGATGATCGATCCGCGCCCATTTCCAACGCCCACGTTGTAGCTCAGGCCCGCGCCACCCGAGGGGATGTTGCCTTCTGCCAGGAATCCCACGAAGTGCACGGGGATGAACGTTCCCCCGAATCGAACCATCTCCGGGCGGCTGATCGTAGTCTGCAGCCACGCTCCGTGGTGGAACGCGGTATTCCAATAACCGATGGGCGTGTGATACCTGCCAAACGACAGCTTGAAGTAATCGTTGTAATCGTATCGAATGATGTTGCGCTCCACTTCCACTGTGTATCCCGTGGGCTGCGCATTGAACGTAATCTCTCCGAAATAGCTCACCTTGTGCGACAGCGCCGACGCCAAGTGCAAATCGAGCTGCCCAAGATTGAAGCCGCTCGTCGTGCCCTTCTGGTCCGTCGCCGAAAAATCGACGTCGCCAAATCCGCGAATCTGCAGCGACGGAAAGTGCGTTTCCATCTGCTGAACGGTAGCGGTCTGCTGCTCCTGCACATCGTGCTGGTGCGGCGCTTGCCCCGGCCCGGTTGCTGCCGCTGCTTGCGCCGCCTGCTGCGCCCGTAATTGCGGCGACGGTTCATTGGCCGCGGAAATGGCGCCCGCTTGCGGCGTCTGCCGCGCCTCCAGCTCCGTTACGCGCCGCTCGAGTTGTTGTATGCGCTCGAGCAGCACCCTTACCTGCTCCGCCTGATCCACAGGCGGCGAGCTCTGCGCTCGCGCCGCGACCCCCGCGAGTAGCACCACTCCGAAAACTATCCATGCGCGCCGCATACGTTCCTCCGCGTCTCTGAATTTCTGCTGTTTTACGTGTATGAGAAGTCTGCGTCCTCCGCCTAGGAAAGCACATTTCCACCGCTCTCCGGTAACCGAATGGGTTTTTGATTGAAACCCTGTGGATGGGTAACACACCTGCCGGAGAGTGCGGGTATTGTAAGCGCGGCAGGCGCATTGTCAAAAGAAGTTTACGTTGCGAAAGGTGATTTCGGCGCGGCCCAAAGCAAGAATTTTCAGAAACCGCCGCCACCGCCGCCGCCGAATCCCCCGCCGGAAAAGCCGCCGCCACCGGAAAAGCCAGAGCCCCCCGAGCTGCGCGGCGCGGAAGTCATCACGCTGCCGGCGCGCGAGGACATGTAGCTCAAATCGTTGGTGAACATCAGCGGATAGAAATTAGGGCCATACGACGAGCCGCGATACCACTGCGGCGGCTGCGTCAAGATTCCCTGGAAAGCCCTGCTCCAGTTTTTCTCCACACCGAGCGCCATCGCGAAAGGCAGGAACTTCTCGAACATTTCGGGCGTCTTGATCGTACGATTGAAGCGATCAGATTCGACGTGCACGAGAAAATCCTCAAAGCCCAGAACGCCTTCCAATGCACGCGCGCCTTGTTCCGTGTGCGCGGGCATGAACCACGCAAACCCGCAGATGATCGCGCCGGTAAGAATTCCCGCGAGGATGAACGTCAGCGGAGCCATGCCTTGGCTCGCAGCGAACTTCAAGCCCCCAAAGATCAAAAGAAAGCCGGCGACCGCGCCCGCGGCGATGTACGCGGAGCGGACGCTGTCCGGGCGCCGGTTGTAGTAGCCGTCCGTCAAGAGCGAGGAAAAGATGTTGCTCTTGATGCCGGGCAAGTTTGTGTAGAAATGGTTTTCCAGGCTGGACATCGACACCGATTCCCCAACAGCTCCGGTCGTGAACATACCTTCGAGCAATGCTTGCTCGTGCGGCTTCAGTTTGGCCCATTCCGCGCGATCCTTTTGCACGATGAAGTTGTAGTCCTTGTCGTGCATCAGCC
>CATPAM010000549.1 GCA_955651735.1 Candidatus Acidiferrales bacterium
AGTTTCGTGAAAGTACAGTCTATTCGTATTTCAGCGCAGCACGGAACATGCGGCAGATCGATGCGCGCTGGCCGGCCAATGCAGTGCCAGGCAAGTCGTAACGGTCAGGCGAAAACCAGAGTAGCTCTCCGTGTGTCGCCGCTCTTCGTGGAAAGCGTGCAGGAAGTTGTTTTCCACATCATCGCCTTGAAAACAACATCTGAGACGATCAGGTCCACGCGAATCTCCGCAGTGTCGGATCACCGTATGCCTGTAGCCGGCGCACTTCGGCCGGATCTGTCTCGAATTGTCGAACGAGCTTCAGGAGCCACACGTGGCTGACGCCGAGTTTTTCCCGGGCCCAAGCGCGACACGATGGCTTGCTGTGATCGCGGCAGGTCCACCATTGCAACGCGAATCGCCGGATCATGAGCATTTCCTGTTGGCTGTGCCGCGGCCGCGGTGGATGATATCTGCAACTGGCCCGCGCTTTTTTGAGGTTCGCCATGCTCGCATCATACGCAGCGTAAGGATCGCTGCGAGACTCTTTCCTGTATCGAACAAAAAAAGGGACGTGCCCGCCCTGTATCGTCGTCGACACTACGTACATCCTCCAGGAAGCGATATACTCCGGAACAAGAGGAGGCAATCCATGCCGCAAAAAGTCATCGAAATCGTCGGATCTTCCAAAGAGAGCTTCGCCAAAGCCGCCGAGAATGCCGTTGCCGAAGCCGCCAAGACCGTTCGCAGCATGAAGTGGGCGCGCGTCGCGGAATTCGAGATGGTGCTTGACGGCAAGAAAATTGCCGAGTACCGAGCAACCGCTCGAATCTACTTTGAGATTGAACGGTAATTGGAATCTCAACGATCAATTGAGGAGCGCACCCCATGAGTCACAAAACATTCACTCGAATCGCGAGTGCGATCTTCTTGCTCATCGCACTCGGCCATTTGTCCCGGCTTGTCTTCAAGTGGTCGCTGTCGCTCGGAGGGTGGGCCGTTCCTTTTTGGATAAACTGGCTAGCTCTGTTCGTCTTCGCGTATCTCGCGCTCGAGGGATTTCGACTAGCGAGAGAGCCCTAGCTAGGGGAGCTTCCAAGCGCTTGGCGCAGAAGTTGCTGAGGCGTTAGTGCCTACGAAATATGCACGCAAGCAAATTCGCCATTTTGTCAATTTGTACGATAGGTAGCTCTTGGTCGGCATTTCCTCGCCGCCGCGGCAGATGTCGTGCCAAGGCGGCCGTCAGCTACTCACCTTCTGATACTTGTCAAGCTGAAACTTACCGCCGTCAACATAATTCTTGTTGATCCCGGATGTACGCGTGCCACTTCTCCGGCACATCCTCCATCACGAAAGTGGCCGTCACCGGACAGACCGGCACACAGGCGCCGCAATCAATGCACTCTGTGGGATCGATGTACAGTTGAGGCACTTCATCGAACGTCGGTCGGCCATCGTCATAGGTTCGGCCCTTTGCCGGATGGATACAATCTACCGGACATACGTCCACACAGGCAGTATCTTTGGTCCCGATACAGGGTTCGGCGATGATGTAGGCCACGGGTCACCTCCTTGCGTTGACCGTATCAGCCTTCGAAGGGTATGGATCGCGCTCCAGAAGGAAGGTTGTTTCTCACGCTGATAGGCTACTATCCTCTAGTTTATGCTCATTCTTTCCCTTTCCCTAAAGACGCAGCTCTTGCCGGTCCTTGAGCCCAGCACTTCGTGCACAACGTCTTTAAGGGATACGGGCACTCGTCCTGATAATTTGCCTCGCCACATTCCCAGTGCATCCCGCAGCGTGGGCATTCATGAGTGTGAGTGCTGAGCTTGCTCGTAGTCCGCGCCCGTGTCAGCGGAACACCCAGGATACCGAAGGCTTGATTATCGGTCCGCTAGCCACCATTAGGCGGCTGAGTGCTCACGCTCCTTGCACTCGCGGCAGTGGCGTGCCCATGGCACCGCTTCCAGACGAGCCTTAGAGATAGGCCGATTGCAGACCTCACACACCCCGTAGGTACCCTGTCTGATTCGAGCGAGTGCCTCTTCGATTGCTCTTGCAAGACGACCATCAGTTCGGTGCAATTGAATCTGTAGCTCCGCTTCCTCGTCGGCATTGGCTTGGTCAATCACATCACCCTCCCAGCCACCCGCTGCTGGCACCCGGGACTGAGCCGCGCCCAGGGCAGACGACAACTCACGCTGTTTCTTCAACAACAATCTGTGGTATCGCCGCAGGTCGGCTGGATCCATGGCTCGGTCCTCTGTGCCCGGAGACCTTGCCTCTTGCCCCGGATTCTACACCCACACGAACCCCGTGTCCGCAACGCGCGTCCCTATCGCCGGCCTTGGCACCTCCCAGTGCTAGAATGACCGTTGTGATGTCAGGGCTAGCAGCGAAAACATGCGTCTCGTGCCGAGGAGGAGTGCCTCCGCTAAAGGGCGAGGAGCTTGCCGCCCTCGAAAAGCAGGTGGATGGCTGGAGCGTCATCGAAGAACACCACATCACGAAGACCTTCAAGTTTTCCGACTTTCGCGAAGCGCTGAAGCTCGTAAACCGCGTGGGCGAGCTTGCGGAGGAGCAGGGGCACCACCCCGACCTATTCCTTGCCTGGGGAAAAGTCGAGATCACGACCTGGACACACAAGATCACCGGCCTGACGGAGAGCGATTTCATCCTGGCTGCAAAGATCGACCAGCTCTACAAATCCTAGTTTCGAGCTGAAGAAAGCGGTAATAGGGAAGGAACCCACCTTCGCCTTAGCAATTGAATGGCTGGCGTGCGAAAACCAGATTGTGATCACGCCAGAAAAACGCTCCTTCCGAATCCGCTTGAAACAAGAGCACGCAAAGGCGACGGGCGCCTCGTAGGTTGATTTTTTTCCTTGGGGAAAACAGCGCTAACGCGTGCTAGCGCGTCCTCTGTGCAGGAATGCCATTCCGGATCGCCGAAGTGTGTCTGGCAGAACCAGCGATTACACCGTTCGCAATACTTGGTGGCGACAATCATGCACGGCTCATCCCAGGGAGAAACGCCCTGGCAGAATACCCCACCCGACTTGCTTTTTTCTTTGCCTGGAGTTTCTCGAGCGCTGATGTGATCCCGGAGGCTCAACCTTACTAACTCTTCTTCGAGGTCACCGCATAGAAGGCTGCCCACCGCTGCTCTACGTCCTTGCTCTTGCAGTGGGGCAGACAATCTTGCTCTTCTCATGCTCCGAGACTGTCAGGATTTTCAAGAACTCTTTCTTGTAGGCCCGACAGAGATAATTGTACTGGGG
>CATPAM010000550.1 GCA_955651735.1 Candidatus Acidiferrales bacterium
CAGTCCGAAGTGGACAGGGTCCACATCGTTTCGCCGGGCGAGTTCATCAATCGCCGCGCGCACTTCATCCGCTTCGTGATAACCAAACGAGGTGATCCCGCCGTTCGCGCCGTGCGCGGCAAAATCAAACACGAACACGTTGTACTGGTGATCCTGCAGCGCGGAAACCAGGGTCAGCAATTCGCCGCGGCTCGAGCCGTAGCCGTGGCACAGCACGATCGTGGGCGCTCCCACCAGCCCCGGGAAAAACCACCCGTCGCGCTGCCCCGACCCCAGGACCGAAAATTTCATGGCGTCCGGGCGCCCCGGAAAGCTGTCCATGTTGATCTCGCTGCTGGAGCGTTGCGGCTTGACGATGCGGTACACCAAAAATCCCGCAATCGCCGAAGTAGCCACCACGGCGAAAAACAGCAATGCCAAAATGGCCATCAATATCTTTGTGTACCAACGCGACGGAAACCGGAATTCGTCAAGAATAGACATTCGTAACCGCGCCACTGGCCTGGCGCATAGCTCGTTTTTAATCCTTTTCCGAAATATTCGTCATCGTAGCACGCGGTCTCCGCCGGCCATTTCGTAACTGCTCGGCCTGTGTCGCATGCAGTAGCAGCCGCGCATTCCCGGGCGGTTCCGGGTTTCGCGCGCGGCTTGCCGAATCAGCTATCATAAAGCTGCGCGCTCCGCCGCCCTTCGATGAATATCCTCGACCTTCGCCAAACCAGCGTCCGCCAGCTTGAGCCGCTGCTCGAGGAAGAAGCACGCCACTGGCACGACGAGCTGCACTGGGACTATCGCGGCGCGCTGGATCTCATCAAACGCTTTCTGGAAGCACACGCGCTCTGCGGCTGTGTGGCGTTTGAAAACGGCTCCGCCGCCGGCTACTCCTTTTACGTTCTGGAGGAACAAAAGGGACTCATCGGCGGACTCTACGTCTCCCCACGCTTTCCGCAAGCGGACATCGGCCGCCGCCTGCTGGAAGAAATGCTTTCTTCCATGCGCGCGCTTCCGCAACTCTCGCGCATCGAGGCGCAGCTCATGCCCTTCGGCGGCCCGGTCGACAATCCGTTGCGCGAGCAGGGCTTCAAGCTCTACACGCGCCAGTTTATGCTCCTCGATTTACAAAAGAACGACGAGCCGCGCGCCGGCGCCTCCGCGGGCATGCGCCTCGACCGCTGGAACGATCGCTTCTTCGAGCCTTGCGCGAAGCTGATTTACTTGTCGTACGCCAATCACGTCGACGGCGAGATCAACGATCAATACCGCAGCCGTGCCGGGGCTCTGCGCTTCCTCAAGAACATTATTCTTCTCCCGGGTTGCGGCCAATTCGTGCCCGGCGCCTCGTTCGTCTTGCGCCAGCCTGGCAGCGACGACCTCATCGGCGCTGTGCTCACCAGCGAAGTCTCTCCCGGAGTGGGGCACACCACACAAATTTGTGTCCTCCCCGGCTATCAAGGGCACGGCCTAGGGCGCATGCTGATGCAAACTTCGGCGGAGACGCTCCGCGCTTTAAAATTCCGCGAATTGACGCTGACCGTGACTTCGCAAAACCGCTCCGCCGTCCAACTCTACGAAAATCTACACTTTACCACCATCCGGAGCTTCACCGCCGGCGTCTGGCCCCGTTGATGGTGCACTGGTGGGGGCGCGGCCCGCCTGTGGCAGACAGGCACGGCTACGCTCCAGGTCCGCAACATAGTCCGTTGGATAAAAGCCCGATTTTGTCCTAGCATAGCGGCGCTCTATCCAAGAAAGGCCGCATGCCCAACGAAATCGCTGCACGGCAAAGCACGCTCGCCAGCATTCTCACCGACATCCATTTCTGGGTGCCCGTCGCGGTCCTGATCGGCGGACTCTTTTTGCTGACCTTCCTGCGCTGACCCTCTATGCACTCCACGTTGACGCCCATTCTCGATTCGCCAGCGCAGCAAGCCTCCCGCGCGCAGAAGCTCCAACTCCTCGGCGTTCTCTCCGGCTTCACCGCGGGCGCGTGGCTCGGCGCGGCGGAAGCGCCTACCAAGCTCGTCACCATCGGCCTCTCTCCGATAGTGATTTCGCTCATCATGGTCGTCGGCGTTTTTCTTGCGCGCTGGAGCGTCCCCGCCCTCATCCTCGGCACTTCCTCCGTCCGCGCCGACATCCGCCGCGCGCCTCACCTGATCATCTGGGCTTTGCTGGCCGGCTGTCTATGGGCCGTCGCCAACACTATGACCATCTTCGCCATCCGCGACATTGGCCTCAGCATCGCTTTCCCCCTCTGGAATGCCAACAGCCTGCTCGGCATTCTCTGGGGCTTTCTCTTCTTCAACGAATTGCGCCAGGCAGGCTGGCGCCGCTGGCTCGGCGTCCTTGGCGGCGCGCTGGTGATGTGCGTGGGCGCCGCGCTGCTGGCTATCGCTTCGTCAACGCAGTCCACCGCCGCGCATTCCTTCCGCGGAGTCTGGGCCGCGCTCGGCGCCGGCGTCCTGTGGGGCACGATGTACATCCCCTACCGCAAAGCCTATCTCACCGGCATGAATCCTCTTTCCTTCGTCACATTTTTCACTTTTGGGGAGCTTGGCATGATGTCCGTGCTCGCCGTCAGCTATCTCGGCGTCGCGCCGCTGTTTCGCGAACTGCAAAGCGCGCGCGACGTTCTCTTCTGGCTCATGCTCGGGGGCTTCATCTGGGTCCTCGGCGATCTCTTCCAGCAGTACGCCGCAAAATATATCGGCATCAGCCGCGGCATTCCCCTTTCCAACACCAACCAGCTCTGGGGCTTGCTCTGGGGTACGCTCGTGTTCGGTGAGCTGCACGGTCGCGGAGATTCCACCTACGCGCAAGTCATCGGCGGCTCTTTGTTGATGATGTCCGGCGTAGCCGCCATCGCGTTTTCTTCCGCCACCAGCTCCGAGCAAACCCGCTGGAAGCAAGCCGCGGATCGCGAGAGTCAACGCTACAACATCGAAAGGGAGTTCGTGGAGGCCCGCATGGACGGACGTCAGTCCTCCGGCGAAGTAAAGCCTTCACGCACTGCACTCGACTGGCTGTTAGTAGCTGCCGCCACCGCAATCTTCGCCTATTTCGGCTTGACCGCCCGTCTCCCCCAAATCCAGCTCAACTGGCCGCCCGCTCTACTCCTGAGCGCCGCTACCCTGACTCTTCTTCTCATTTGTGGCGCAACTCTCCACCGCACCACCCGCTTCCACTAACCTGTGGCGCAGCCATTTTTGGCTGTGTGCATTTCTCTTTGCATCGCGCTCCAACTCCTTTACATTTGGCCCCGCCAATGTCCATCATCTCCAAAGTTGACGTCGTCGGTGTCGGCCTCAACGCTACCGACACGCTCATTCCCGTGCACCACTACCCCGCCGCCGGCTCCAAAGTCGAATTCCGCTCCGCCAACGATCTTTACGGCGTCCAGGTCGCCACCGCCATGGTCGCCTGCCAATCCTGGGGACTGCGCACCCGCTACGTCGGCAAAGTCGGCGACGACCTCGCAGCCACCCTGCATCGTTCCGAATTCGCCCGCCTCGGCGTAGAAACGCACCTTCTTACCGCCCCCGGATGCCCCAGCCAGCAAGCTTTCATCCTCGTCGACGACGCCGGCGAGCGCACGGTGCTCTGGAAGCGCGACGACCGTCTTGCTCTCCAGCCCAGCGACGTTGAACGCGACTGGATCCTCGAAGCCCGCGCCCTTCACCTCGACGGCCACGACACCGCCGCCGCGACCCTCGCCGCCACTTGGGCACGCGCCGCGGGCATTCCCGTCGTCGCTGATCTCGACGAACTCTACCCCGGCGTCGACGCCCTTCTCCCGCTGATCGATTACCTCATCACCAGCCGCGACATTCCCGGCCGCATCTCCGGCGAATCCGATATGCGCAAATCGCTCGTCGCCGTGCGCAGCCGCTACGGTGCGCGCCTCACTGCCGCTACGCTCGGCCACGAAGGCGTCCTCGCCTATGACGGCGCCCAATTCCACTACGCTCCGGCGTTTCGCGTCGACACAATCGACACCACCGGCGCCGGCGACATCTTCCACGCTGGTTTTATTTATGGGTTGCTGCAAGATTGGCCGCTGCCGCGCCAACTCGAGTTCGCTTGCGCCGCCGCCGCCCTCAACTGCACCGGAATCGGCGCCCGCGGCCACATCGCCCCCATCGCCGAAATCGAAAACCTAATCGCGTCCGGCCAGCGCCACCCCTCCGCATTTCAGATCCAAGGTGGCACAGCCATTTCTGGCTGTGCGTCTTAGCCTTTTTGCGGCGAATCACTCATATCGCAGCGCCTTCATCGGATCCACACGGCTCGCCCGCAGCGCAGGCACATATCCCGCCGCGCACGCCACCATCGCCAGCAGCCCCGTCGCAAGTCCCAGCGTCCACGGATCGTGCGCCTCCAATCCGTAAAGCTGGCTCTTCACCACCCGCGTCAGTACCAGCGCCGCGGGCACGCCCACACCCACGCCAACCGCAATCAGCGTCAACACTTCGCGCATCACCATGCCTATAACCTTTCCCTGCTCCGCGCCCAGCGCCATGCGAATCCCAATCTCCCGCGTGCGCTGCGCCACGCTGTACGACATCACGCCGTACAACCCAACAATCGCCAGCACCGTGGCCACAAATCCAAACACGGTCGACAAGCTCGCGATCATCCGCTCTGTCGACAGCGAATTGCTGATCTGCTCACCCATCGTGCGCATCGCGTAAATCGGCAGATTCGCATCCATTTCCCGCACCTTTGCGCGAATTGACGCGATCAACTGGTTCGGTTCCCCTATCGCTCGCAGGTAAACGGTCATATCACTGACGAAATGGCTTCCCATATACGGTATAAATGCCTGCTCGGGGATTTCGTCGCGCAGGTTCGTGTACTTGATGTTCTTCACGACTCCAATGATTTCCATTTCAGTCGGGGTTCCCGGATCGCTGCCGAAGCCGAGGTGCATCCCAATGGGGTTCCGGCCCGCAAAATATTTCTGCGCGAACTTTTCGTTGATGATCACCGCTGTGGGACTCCAACGCTCATCCTCGGTGTCACCCAAACGGGCCTCTCTTTTGACTTCGCGATTGTCTGTCAAGCGAAAGTCTCGTCCCGCCATAATCGGCACGCCCATCGTAGCGAAGTAACCGGGTCCAATCTGATTCATAAAGGGCTGCGCGCGATCTTCTGGTTTTGCCGCTGTGTACCCCTCCACGGTCATCGAGCTATCCCATTCGTTATTTTCCATAATACGGATCTGCGCCAGTCCCACCGACTGCACTCCCGGTATTGAGCCGAGGCTGTCGGTGAGCTGCTGATAAAATGTTTTCAAGCGCTCCCCTTTATAGCCGTTAAGTGAAGGATCGATATTGAATCCGACCAAGCGCTCAGGTGAAAAACCCGGACCTAGGTTGCTCAGGTTTTTCAGGCTCCGCAAGAACAGTCCCGCGCCAATCAGCAACAGAAGGGAGAGCGCCACTTGCGTAACGACCAGCGCGTTGCGCAGCCGCGCGTGCCCTCCGCCCAGCACCGCTCCCGCCTGATCTTTTAACGTTTTCCCCACGTCTGGCCGCGTAGCCTGCAACGCGGGCGCCAAGCCAAATATCACTCCGGTAATAACGGTCACCGCCAGCGTAAACAACAAAATCCGAAAATCTGGGCTGGTGGAGATATTCAAATCGCCAGAGTCCGACGGGAGATAAATCGCCATCAGCGCCTTGTCCGCCCAAAACGCCAGCGCCAATCCCAAAATCCCGCCCAGGGTAGAAAGCGACAACGTCTCGATCAACAGTTGACACACGATACGTCCACGCGTCGCCCCCATCGCCAGCCGCACCGCGATCTCTTTTTGCCGACCGGTAGCGCGGGCGAGCAGCAAATTGGCGATGTTCGCGCACGCAATCAGCAGCACCATCCCCGTCGTAGCCATCAAGACCCATAGTGGCGTCGACAGCTCGCGCCGCAAGTCGGCGCGCCCTTGTGATCCCGGCAGCATATCGATCCAGCATTTCAAAAATTGCTCCCGGTCATACGCCGATGCATTGCGGAACGCCGCCTCGCGCACCTCCGATTCCAGCATCGAATGCATGAAAGGCTGTAGCGCCGCCTTGGCGCGCCCTTGCGTCACGCCGGGCTTCAGCCTGCCGAACGCGTTTACCCAGCGGCTCCGCCGATCGGTCAGCATGTTGCGGCTGACCCCCACGATGAACTCGTGCTGCATCATCATTGGAACAAACAATTTGGTCTGGTATCCCAACTCCACGCCATCAAATCCAGGCTGCGCCACTCCGATGATCGTCATCTCGTAGTTGTTGAGCAGGACGTGTTTCCCGACGATCTGCGCATCACCCGCGAATCGCTGCTTCCAATAGGTATGGCTCAGCATTACGACAGGGTGCCCGTCGGGCACACGATCATCGTCCGGCGTAATAGACCGCCCCAAGGCAGTGCCTACCCCCAGGACGCCGAAGTAGGTCCCCGAGACGAGTTCGGCTGGAACGCGCTCGGCCTTTCCGTCGAAGGTGAGCGCCACGTGATCCGGAAATCGGGCCAACATTCCGGAAAAGACTTCGTTGTGGTCCTGAAAATCCCGATACATCGGGTAGGAAATCGCATTGCCACCCCAATTGTTCCCGTAATGGTGCCCGCGCATGGTCAGCAACACCAATTGCTGCGGATTCTTCACCGGCAGCTGCCGCAGCAGCACCTGGTCGAGCAACGTAAAAATCGCCGTGTTCGCGCCAATCCCCAGCGCCAAAGTCAGCGCCGCCACCGCCGCAAACCCCCGGCTACGCCGCAAAGTCCGCAGCGCATACCCAAAATCCCGTCCCACCATTTCCACCCACCCGCGCATCTTCATCCCACTCCTCCAGCCTCGAGCTTCCCGCCTCTGCTGTACCTATACGCAATGACGAGAGAACGGTTCCATCGGTCTTGTCGCCCTCTCCGGAAAAGGGTTATTAGACGTTTGACACGCAGAAGGCACTGCCGCTAGAGTCCCGCCTGCACCGCCTTCAGCCCGGAGGGCCAGTCCATGGCAGACACAAAAATCACTTCGCATCGTCGAGACTTTCTCAAGCAAAGCGCGCAGTTCGCAGTGTGGCTCGCGGCGAGCGGCAGCGTCCCCGGGATTGCCCCAGCGAACGGACCGCAAGCGCGGAGCGCAGGCGAATTCCCCAAAGGCTTTTTGTGGGGCGCCGCAACCGCCGCCCACCAGGTCGAGGGCAACAACATCAATAGCGACCTCTGGCTGATCGAGCAAAGCGGAGCTGCAGCACTATCGCCGTATGCTCGAAGCCTGCCACCGCCGCGAGCCTTCCGGAGATGCCTGCGACCACTACCACTCGAGCAACTGGCCGCTGGCAAAAACGCAATACGCCGCCAGCTCAACGCGCCGCGTTTCAGCAGTTTTCTGTTTGGCGATGCCGAGAAGAGCCGTCAGAACATGCTCTCCGCGCACGAGAAAGGAAAAGCAGCCATCAAGTCGGTTCGCGGCAACCTTCCCGTCGGCTTCACCTTGGCGATGGAGGACGATCAGCCTGCCGCCGCGGACAGCCACGTCGAGCAAAAGCGCGCCGAGGTCTATGGTCCCTGGTTGAAGCTCGCCAAAAAAGACGACTATATGGGAGTCCAGACCTACACGCGGTCGCTTGTCGGGGCGAAAAATCTTCCTCCGCCTGCGGGCGCCGAACTCACTCAGATGGGCTATGAGTTTTATCCGGAGTCGCTCGAGCACACCATCCGCTACGCAAGCAAGGAAACCGGCGTTCCCGTCATCGTCACGGAAAACGGGGTAGCCACCGAGGACGACCGCAGACGCATCGAGTACATTCAGCGCGCGCTGCTAGGCGTAAAGCGATGCCTGGCCGACGGCATCGACGTCCGCGGATATATTCAATGGTCACTGCTCGACAATTTCGAATGGACCTTTGGCTATATGCCAAAATTTGGATTAATCGCCGTCGATCACGAAACCCAGAAGCGCACGCCCAAACCTAGCGCCGCCTTCCTCGGCAACATCGCAGGAAACAACTCCATCTGACCTTGCCCACGCCGTCACACCGCGAGCACTCCACGCTGCCTTCCCTGTCCGCCGAAGCCGCCCTCAGCTTCCTCAAAGACACAAAGGGAACGCTGACCTGGTCCACCCGCGACCTCGCTGACATGCTAAAAATCAATCGCCGCGAAGCCGAACAAGCCCTCCTCTTCCTGCAAGCGCAAGGTTATGTCCAGCCTGCGCACCAGAAAGGATCGCGAGGCGCCGACCAATGGGTCACCAGTCCTGCGGGCGAAACCGTCTCCCGCGCCAAGCCTCCCCGGTTCACTCGCGAAGGTGTGGAGGAGGCGCTAACCGGCCTCAAAGGTCGCATCAAGCAGAACAACAAAGATCCGCAAGCCCCTTTCCGCATCACCGACTCTGTCGCCTTCGGCGACTTTCTTCTCCCCGACCGCGCCAGAGTCCAATCCGCCGACGTAGGCATCCGTCTCGCGCGACGTGGCGCCTCGTCAAGCGAGCCGCGTTCCGCCTCCGACGCCCAAGCCGAGCGCAAATTCCTCCGCGACCTCCGCGCCAAGTCCGCCCTGCTGACCCTCCGCCCGTACGCCGACTGGATGCGCCACCGTTCCCATCGCGATCTCCTGTAGCTCCGCGCAGCCGTGGCGCCGGCTTGTGCTGGCCCTCGAAACGCGCCTCGTCGCCCCTCTCAATTCATCGAATGTCTTCTGCACCGAGTCTTGAAGGTCGCCGAGCTGCCGCTCGACACCTCAACGTCCGACCGGCATACCGAGTATGGCCCGAATCCGCTGGCGATCGCTCATCTCTCGTGGAGAACCGCCTGTCCGATCCACCCACTTCGTAAAATCCATCAGCTTGACCTCGTGCTCCACGCGAACGTCCGCGACCGACACCTTCACGGCATTAAGTCCCTGCGCGATGCCCGCTACCCAATCGTTTCCTCGAATCGCGGCTAGACCTTGCGCCACTGCCTCATACAGCGTAGCCGCCGTCACCTCCACCGTATGTGATACCCCGTCCATATCCTGAACCGTGACGCGGCAAGAGCGCATGGGCATGGAAGCAAAATATCATATTCGCTTTTTATTCGCCATAGGATGAAGGAAGACTTCTCGTCCGTCTTCGCCTCCACTCCCCCGCTTGCAGCGAGTATACTGACGCGGACGCCACTGACACCGGAGGACAGAGCGCTCATGCGTCGCAGAGTTCGACTTTCGGCGATGCTCGCAGCAACCAGTCTCGCGCTCCTATCTCTTTTCAACATCGCCCGCGCACAACAAGCGACCCCTGCCGCATCCCCACAATCCTCCAAACCCGAACCCACGCAAACTCCAGGGCGCGCTCCGCTGCTGCGCGCGACCACACGCCTCGTACAGATCAGCGTTATCGTCAACGACCAACACGGCGACCCCGTCGCCGGCCTCACTAAAGATGATTTCGAACTCCTGGTGGACCGAAAGCCTCATCAAATCGGCCTTTTCTCCGAAGAGACCAATCTCCCGCCTGCCACCTCTGCCCCGCCGTTACCTCCGAATACCTACAGCAATCGCCTCCAGCAGCGCACCATCCCCGCGAACCTTACCGTGATCCTGCTGGATGAACTGAACACCGATTTCGCCGACAAGACTTTCGCGCGCACGCAAGTTTCCGGTTTTCTTAAGCACATCCAGCCGCAGGACCACGTCGCGCTCTATCGCCTGGCCGGCACCTTGCGCGTCCTCCAGGATTTCAACAGCGATCCCGCATCCCTCCGCGCTGCTCTCGACAATCTCCGCGGCGATCCCAGCCGCCAGCTCGCCAACTCCCAACCCGACGATCCCAGCCTCACCAATCCCAATCGCTCCACTCCGGCGGGCACCACCTCTGACCGCGAAGCCTTCCGTGCCGCCTTCGCCCAGCGCGAAGCGAACGATTCCGGCACTGATCGCGTTCACGCCACCATCGCCGCGCTCCTGGCCATCGCCCATCACGTCGGCGGCCTGCCCGGACGCAAAAACCTCGTCTGGGTTTCCAGCACGTTTCCTTTCAGCCTCGGCTACGATCGTTTCAATCTCAATTGGGAAAACGATACGGGCGTCTCTTTTGGCCGCGACATCGAAACCGCCGCCCGTGCCTTAACCAACGCCAATGTAGCGGTGTATCCCGTCGACGCACGCGGCCTCATCGGCGATGCGATGAAGGCCACTCGCGAAATCGAATTCCCCACCAGTGCCACACAGGCGGAGCTATTCGGCCCTCCCGCCGGCGAATTTGACACTATGAAAATCTTGGCGGCGCGCACCGGCGGCCGCGCCTTCTACAACACCAACAACATCTCCGGTGCCATCCGCCGCGCCCTCGACGATTCGCGCGTCGCCTACACTATCGGCTACTACCCTGCCGACGTGAAGTGGGACGGCAGCTTCCACGCCATCAAGGTTAAAGTGAACGTCCCCGGCGCGCGCGTCCGTTCGCGCACCGGCTACTTCGCGCTTCCCGACCCGCCCGGCACATCGCAAACCGTGCGCGCCGATATTTCTCAAACGGCTTCCAGCCAACTCGAAGCTACCGCCATCGGCATGCTCGTCGACGTGCAAGCCTCCACCGCTCCCGAGCAAGTTCTCACCGCCAACCTTCACCTGGATCTTCGCGACATCCAAATGGCGCAAGAAAGCGGCCGCTGGACCGGTCGCCTGCAATCCGTCTTCTTTCTCCTCAACGATCGCGGCGAAATCGTCGGCAAGAGCGACCGCACTTTCCACCTGCTGTTCGAGCCCGCCGTCTACGAGCGCACTCTGAAAAACGGTCTCAGCGACTCGCGCCGCCTTCGCGTTGCGCCGCAAGCCACGCAACTCTGCATCGTCGTCCGCGATGCCGCCACCGGCAAGCTCGGCTCCCTCCTCGTCCCGCTAACGAAATACTTTCACGACGCCGCAAAACCAACCAATTGACCAAAGCGGGTAAGTGGGCAGACTTTGCGGCTCGGTGCACGCTTTGCCCAGCTCGGTTTTCGCCCGCCGGCCGCGCGGCGGAGGGATCGTGGCCTCGCCACGCACTTATCCAATCAGGCGGACGAAGGCCCTCCAAAAACTGTGTTGAGACGGTTATGTATGGACGGCGGTTGACCCGGGACGCAGCACACAACTGCTGCTGTTTCTGATGCGAGCCTAATCGATGTTCGCCTTGTCGTGAATCCCTTCGTTACGCAAGCGATCGCATTCCGTGTTGACACACCTCGCCAGCCATTGGTCCGGGTTTTCTTGAAGCTCGTAGGAACGCGCGTGGTCCGCCATACGTTGCATAAGCACGAGCTCCGCCTTGTCCGCGACCGGCCCCACTCCAAAGTAGCGTGTGACACCCGCGCGGATGACCTTGGCGTTGTTATCGCGCAACGACGTCATCGCCAGGCCGTCGCCCGCGTTCACGGAGAGTCGCAGGATGGCTTCACGATTTGTCATTCGGCTGGGTGCAATGCAAACCACTCCTGCAAGCTAGGGACGTTGCGGAACGTCTTCGAGTCGATCTTCCCCACAACGGTCATCCAATAAACAGTCAAGCTATTCGATATGCCGTCGATGCACATACGCTGGTGCGTCTTCGTAGCCGCATCGGATTTCTCTTTCCTGAGCCACAGGACCGTGCCTTCTTCGCTTTCCTCCACCTGAACAAAGCCACCTTCTCGCGCGGCGGCTTGCAATGCTTGAAGTTTTTCCATAGTGCTTCCAGTATAGGCTCATTCCACGCCAACAGCCGTCCGCCAAGCATCTTTGTTCTTAGAAACATTTAATCAAACGTGGTGAAAACACCAACGACACCCCTGAACGCGTTCCCATGTAGCGGCAGGGCTTCAGCCCGGCTAGCGAGCAACGCGAGCGCTCCAGGCTTTGTAGCGGCGAGTTCACCTCGCCATCCGCCTCAAGCGACATAGGCGCGTCATAAGAATTGTTCTATCCCCCGAACAAATTCCTTATCCTTTTCACGCGTAAGCAATGCCGCCACCTTGCGCCGCGCGATGCGCGTGGACCCAATGGTCGCGCTGCGCAGAATGATAAGCGTGGAAATTCGGAGCCGTTCTGCTTAAACGCTCAGGCGAAAGCGAGGCGGCCGCGCGGCGAGACGACGGGACGGCCGAGTTCCTTGGCAGTTTCGATCCATTCCTGAGTGATGATCTCGACGCTGGCAAGAGC
>CATPAM010000551.1 GCA_955651735.1 Candidatus Acidiferrales bacterium
CGACCGCACCGACGGCGCAAAATTTGTCTTCGACGATGGCACCTGGATGCTGATGCGCCTTTCCGGCACCGAGCCGCTGCTTCGCCTCTACGTTGAAGCCGACGGCGCCGCCGCATCCGCGCGCCTCGCTCGCGAGGCTACCGAGTGGGTACTAAAAAACTGAAGAAGCCCGAACCGAAGTCTGGATTCGGCGCATTTCTCGAGCGCCATGGCCGCACTATCCTCGGCCTCTTCGTACTCGCGCTCATGGTTCACGACGTCTTCGGCCCGCACGGCTTTATCGCCATGCGCCGCACGCAAAACGAAATCGACCGAGTCAAAAAAGAATTGGACCGCCTCAATCAGGAAAACCTCGAACTCGCCGATCAAGTCCGCGCCCTCAAAACCGATCCGCGCCTCATCGAAAAAATCGCGCGCGAAGATCTTCAGCGCGCCAAGCCCGGCGAAATCATAATCCGGATTCCACCGTCACAGCAGCCGGCGCCGGACCCGCGCGCAAAGCCTTAGCCTTCCGCTTCTTCCATCGCGTCCGTAGAACCGAAAGCGCAACCATCGCTAGAAAAATCGCCAGCAATCCTGCTGTCGCTTCCAGAATGCTGCATCGCCCTTTCGGCAAAATCGAAAACCGTCCATACACAAATTCGATGTGCACCCAATACACCAGCAGCGACGTATTCCCGAGCTGGATGATCGGGCTGAATCCCTTCTGCGCCCATCCCCACCGGCACCACGCGTACACCAAAAAGAGCAGCACCAGCAAAACCCCGCAGCGCATCAGAAAAAACTCCGGGCTCGTATGCCAGTAGTCATAAATCCCGGGGGCGTACAGCCGCACCGGCGCAGCATCCAGCACCAACGAGACCCCACAGGCAATCACGCCCGCCCCGCCGACCGCCGCGAACAGCCACGCCCCTTTCTTCTTCGCGAAATCGGAAAACAGCAGGAAGCCCAGCGCCAGCCCCACTAACGCAAACGCTACCCAGGGAAAGAGCGGAAACAACCACGGCTGCGGATGTCCATAAACGTGCACGCCGTTGATGTACGACTCCAGCGGCCACGGCAACCACCGCGGCCGAAGTGTCGTCCACAGCCAAGGCGCAATCACCGCAACCAACGCCGCCGCCACCAGGCCCGTTGCAATCGCTCTCCCCCGCGATTTCTCCGGCGTTCCCGCATCGGTCGCCCAGCACAGCGCCCCCATCAACATCATCGACAGCCCCAAGATGTTCAGCACATCTACGCGCAGCAAATCCGTCCATGGAGAGATGGGAAAACCGAGCACAAATTCCTGCCCGCGAAACAACAACCCCAACCCGTAAATCTCCGCTCCCCGCAAAATCGTCGTTCGCGCAATCGCGTTGCGCGCCACGCCCTTTTCGCGCAGCCGCTGCGTCGCCATCGCGGCCGACATTCCCGCTAAAAAAATAAATAGGGGGGCCGGCAGTGCCCCCAGCAGTTGCGACCACCCGTAAAACTGCGTCTTCCTCGCATCCGCATTCAGCCAGGAATTGTAGCAATGCGTCTGAAACATCAGCACGCAAGCCAACCCGCGCATCCAGTCGATATACGCAAGCCGCCCGAGCTTCCCCGCTGCCCCGCCTGCTCTCGCAACCTGAATTTGGTTTGCCATCTCTATGCGCTACAATCTTCCTTCTTTTTTGGAGTGCGGTTTTTTCACTGAACGCTTAGCCCCTTGCACGCCACTCGCCAACTCGGACCCTTCCCCACTCTCGGCCTGTGGGCTACTCTCTGTTTCGGCGGCGGCCTTTACGCCTCCTGGCAAGGCTACGGCGGCCGCGCTTTCGCCGCAACGCTCACCGTTTTCTCTGTTTACTCCGGCGTGATGCTTCTGTTCGCCGCTCGCGGCGTCCCCGAATTCCTCTCCGCGCGCCTTGGCGCAGGCGCGGGCTACCTACTTGGCGCCACCGTGCTCCTTGCATATCTGATTTACGCCGTTGGAACAAACACTTTCGCATTCCCGTGCGCCGGAGTCATCGCCGCAAGCGTTTCTATTTCGCTCGCTCTCGCCGCATCCGCGGAACGCAAACCCCCCGGCGCTTGGCAGGACTACCTCACCCTCGCGGGAATCTGGGTCACCGTGAAATTTTCCCCGTCGCACTGGCTTTGGCCTTACCCCGACGCACGCCTCGCCTACGTCTTCACCGTGCTTCTCTGCCTCAACGTCGCCCTCGCCGCCTTCGTCCTCATCCGCAAAATTCCCGGCATCGGCTACAACATCGGCTGGGGCAGCCGCTGGAGCTTCTTCGTCCTCGCCAGCTTTCTCGTCTTCGGAGCCATCGCCATCCCGCTCGGCACCGGCATGCACTTCATCCACTTCGCGCCGCAGTGGCACACCTGGCTCTCGCTCCCGTTCCTCTCCGTCGCCATCCTCTTCTTCACCGCCTGGCCCGAAGAATTCCTCTTCCGCGGTCTGCTCCAAAATATGCTTTCGCGTTCCAGCAAAAGCGATCTCGCCGGCTGGTGGACCGCCTCCGTCCTCTTCGGCTTCTCGCACATCACCAATCTCGGCTTTCCCAACTGGCGCTACGTCATCCTCGCCTCCATCGCCGGCCTCTTCTACGGCTGGACCTGGCGCCGCACCAACTCCATCTTCGCCTCCGCCCTGGTCCACGCCGGCGTCGACCTCACCTGGCACTTCTTCTTCCTCACCGTGTGATAGAACTTGCCGGGGCGCGGTTCAGCCTGCCTGCGCAGGCGCGCGTTCCCGCGGCTTTAGCCGCTCGCCCGCAAAAAATGTATACTCTGCTCATCACCAAGGAGGCCCAAATGCCACGCCCGCTAACTCCCGACCTCGCCGAATTCTGGCTGCAAGATCTCCTGCTCGGGACGCTCAAGAACGAAAGCCGCACCACCAAGAAAATTCTCGAAGCGGTGCCCGCCGACAAAGCCGAACACCGCCCCGATCCGTTCGCCAGGACAGCCATGGAACTGGTGCGCCACATCGCCGCGGCCGAAATGCGCTTCCTCGAAACCACCATCAACGCCGAATTCCCCACCACCGCGGGCTTGCCCGAAAGCGTCAAGACCCCCGCCGAAGTAGCCGCCTGGTACTCCGAAAATTTCGCGCGCAATTTCGAAAAGCTAGCGCAACTCAAAGGGGATCATCTCGTCAAAATCACCGACTTCCGTGGCATCTTCAAGCTTCCCGCCGTCGCATTCCTCCAGGTTGGCATGAACCACAGCATCCACCATCGCGGCCAGCTCTCCAGCTACCTGCGCTGCATGGGCGCCAAAGTCCCATCCATCTACGGCGAAAGCTTCGACGACGCCCAAGCCCGCACCAAAGCCGCCCAAGCCTGAGCCAGCATCCTGCGCACACGTGCGGCCGCCTTCAGGCGGCCAAGTAAATGTAGGCGCCGGGCTTCAGTTTATCCTGAGCCTCGAAGGGCCCGGCCAGCGAGCGGTCCTCCGCAGCGCCGCAGATGTTCCGTGAGACCACCCTGCAGCGATCGAAGATCCCGCCTTGGACTGCTAGAATAATCCCGTGCAACGCAAAATCTTCTGGATGACCTTCACGGTCGTTGGTCTCATCGCCGACCTAGCATTGCCGTTTTGGTGGGCCGTTGTCGCCACCATTCCTATCGGCATGGCCTGTTGGTGGATCGCCTACCGCAGCGATTGGTTCTAAGACAGCTCGCGCATGAGAAGGCCCGGACTGCGGTGGAGGTCCCAAGTGTGTTCACAATCGCACATAAATTTCAAACCACTTGTGCTATTCGTTTGTCCATGAAAAACGCACTCCACCAAGCTCAAGAGCGGAGTCCTCAAGACCGCCATGACTCGTAGACGCCAGCAGTCTTTTCAACCAGCCGCATTTCTGGCAAAAATGAGCGCGAAAAGCTTTATCGCCGTATTTCGTGAGGGGCACACTATCTGTTGGCAGGGTGGCGCCGGCAAGGAAGTGTTCTACATCGAGAAAGGGCACGTGAAACTCACCGTTAACTCGAAGCGGGGAAAGCAGACGGTCCTTGCGATTATGCATCGTGGAAACTACTTCGGTGCGGAATGCATGACCGGTCAAGCGTTCCGCACGGCGACCGCTACCGCACTTACACGATGTACGATCCTGGTCATCGCGAAGAAGGAGATCACACGCGCTCTCCACAATGGCCATCAGTTCTCGGACCATTTCATCGGCTGCTTGCTGGGACGGAACATCCGCATCGAAGAGGACCTGATCGACCAACACTTGAGCTCCTGCGAGGAGCGTTTGGCCCGCGCCCTGTTGCTGGTTGCCCGCTACGACAAAATACGCAAGCCAATCGCGGTCATACCGAAGATCACTCAGGGGACACTCGGGGGACTGATTGGCTCAACCCGCAGCCGCGTCTGCTACTTTATGAATAAGTTCAAGAAGCTCGGTTACATCGAGTATGGCGAGAGATTGCGAGTTCACAATTCTTCGCTCAGCGGCGTGTTGAAAGACTCGATATTCTCCGATCTGCGCGCCTCTCGAGCGAACTGAACCTCTGGCGCAGTTGCGCACAAAACTGGCCCGCTGCGTCTCGGTTAGCAGCTAATTCCCCAAGGCCCCGGAAGATTACTTTTCTCGATATCAAATCTTGAACACGTCAAGCGTACTCTACTTGGGGCATGAGACACTTTCGTCCGCTTTTTAAGCATGCGGGAGCCTCTGAACCCTGTTCTTTTTCGCACATGGTTAGGTTTATACTGCGGCCATGCCCCGCCAGCTAGTATGGATTGAGAGCCAGAACTTTGAGGGCTTCGGCTGCTCCGAGTGTAATTGGGCGTTTAATCCTCCGGGTGCGCTCGTTGGCGAATCACTGGATGCAATGAAGCAGAATTACGAAGCCCAGCGTGACAAGGAGTTTGCTGCCCACGTTTGTGCCAAGCACCCCAGACCCATGAGCCCAAAGACTAAATAGGCCGCAACGGTCTTAAGAACATTGTAGGTGCAAGCTATGAGCATGCGGGACGAAGATTGGATCAAAACACTTGAAGACGGCAGGAAGGTGAAATTCATCTACCAGGAACTGCCGGAAGACGGGGCATTTATCACCGCGCAGATTGCAGGAAATGAGGTCGTCTATTCGGTCGTATTGGCCAAAGCAGGAAACCCGCTTAGTCGTGAAGAGGTTGAGAGTCATTTCAAGGGCGAGCTTTCAGAGAAGTAGTACCACCACAGCTCCCTCCTCAGTGTTGTCCTGCACGAGTAAGCACCAACTTTCGCGCCTATCGGGAAGCGGCATACTTCCAGATCACAGTTGGTAGCGGGCCTTACCACCGCATATTTCGGATTGCTGGTCGGAAGGGGGTTTATCTATGTCCAGTATCACGGGAAATTCTTTTCGTCTCAATCGCCTCAGCCGCGGAAAGCTTCCGGTCGACGTGCGGTTCTGAGCGCGGAGCACCTGAATGCAGCAAACAGCGCTCCCCACGAGCGACACCGCACGTAGGACAGGGGACAGAGAACAATTGTTTTTCCGTCAGGTCGCTCTTCCTCATTTGGACACCGTGCGCCAAAACCAGCCGCAAAACTATCCCATTTCGAACACTATTCGCACCAGGCATCGGAAACTGTCGATC
>CATPAM010000552.1 GCA_955651735.1 Candidatus Acidiferrales bacterium
AGCAACCCAAGCTGAATCAGCCCTCTCCCGCGCAACGCCAGCGCCTCATGGAATATTCCAGAGACCGTGCGCAATTCCTGAGGCTCGCCTTGAAACACCCCGTAGTTCGTGACCGGCGTCCGGTGCCGCGCCAGGTAAACCCCTCCGCCGGCGAGCACAAACACCGCCGCTAAAATCACGCCCGTGCGCAGCAGCCGGCCCATGATTTCGTCCATGCGCTGTTCGGCTCTATCCATCTTCGTTCCTTACGTTCTTACTCTCTACTTCAGCGCGTTGTAAACCATCTCCACGCCCAATACCGCAATCACGCCGCTGAACACCATGCGCAGCACCTTGACCTTCGCTCGCTCCAGCACCCGTGCCCCGATCAGCGACCCTGCCAGAACACCCAGCATCACCGGCATCGCCAGTCCCGGATCGATATAGCCGCGCGCCAAATAAACTCCCGCGCCCGCCGCCGCGGTCACTCCAATCATGAAATTCGAAGTCGTGGTCGACACTTTGAATGGCAGCTTCATGGCCTTGTCCATCGCCAGCACTTTCACCGCGCCCGAGCCAATCCCCAGCAACCCCGAAAGCACTCCGGCCACAAACATCAGCCCCAACCCCTGCGGCACTCC
Source organism: Candidatus Acidiferrales bacterium (assembly GCA_955651735.1). GTDB lineage: Bacteria > Acidobacteriota > Terriglobia > Acidiferrales > UBA7541 > Acidiferrum. The sequence goes on from CATPAM010000552.1 coordinate 621, forward strand.
GCGCACATGGTAGCTTTCCAGTCCATTTTCAGTCGGATATGTACTGTCCATCTTCAGCCAAGTGGCGATGCGATCCGGTCCGCCGTCTGCGCTCGAATGAGCGTGTTCAGTGATGGACGCGTATGCCGAATAGAGCAGGACTACGCCGAAAATAATCGAGATGATGGAAACGTGCAGGTGCAGAACCAGCGCCGCTCCCACCAACGCCCCCACCGTGGTGGCAATCTCCAGAAACATCCCCACCCGGACATTGGAATACCCCTTGCGAACATAGGCCGCAGCCGCCCCGCTGGAAGTGGCAATCACGGAAACCAGCGCCGCCCCGATCGCGTAGTGAATATCCACTCCCAAGACCAGCGTGAGCAGCGGCACAATCACCACCCCGCCGCCCAGGCCGGTCAGCGCCCCCAAAAATCCTGCCACCAGCGCACCCAATCCAACCAGCGCAGTTAACTCAATGGTGTTCAAGGCAATCCGCGTTCCCCGCCGCAATTCTATGCGCCCAGGCAAGGCTCGCGCCAGCTTGTCCTGAGCTTCGAAGGGCATCTTGCTGGCGCGTTTTTCCTCAAGCGGAAGTGGACGCGTTTGCGGCAAAATGGCAGCAGCGTTTGAGCGAGATTTTAGCCGCGCAAAAAAGGGAGGACCATGGGACGTCCGGTGGTGCATTTTGAAATCGGCTGCAAGGACAGCAAGAATACCCAAGAGTTTTACTCCAAACTGTTTGACTGGAAAATCGAGCAGCAAGGGCCCGCGGCAATGATTGCCGCCGCGCCGGGCGGCATCGGCGGCCACATCACATCGCTGGGCCACGAACCGCACCACTACACGATTTTTTACGTTGACGTCGACGACGTGCGGAAATATCTCGACAAGGCCAAGACCCTGGGAGGAAAGATGCTCGTGCCGCCCGTGGAGATCCCCACAGGAACGTTTGCGTGGATGCAGGATCCCGAAGGAAACACAGTCGGTTTGTGGAAGGCGAAAGCGTAGTTGCGCCCGGCCGACCGAACCACTTGCAATGTGAATTTTGGTCACTAAGGAGCAATCGCCGGAAGTGCGATGCACACCGCACGTTGGCAGCGGTTACTGGCGGCGCGGTCGCCGGCACTTCACTGACTCGCGGGGGTGGGGGCGCTGTCCTTGAAGGAAATCAGCAGGAAGCTGGAGCGCGTGCCGAGGAAATCGACGATGCGGCGATGCTTGCCGGCGGGTAGCCAGAGTACGTCGCCTCCGTGAAGAAAGGAACTGTGCTCGCCGCCCAGATTGGCGTCCAGGTTGGCGTCGGTCAGCGCCACGAGCAGAGCATCGGTTTTTGGCGTCGCGTCGACGTAATCGTTGCCGCTGGACACTTTGTGGAGGTCGACGCGAATCTCGTCGGTTTCAAAATAGGGAACATCCCCTGCTGTGGCTGCGGGCTTGGGCCGGCCTTTCTTGGCTTTGCTGTTGTCCCCGACCGCTTTCTGTTCGGGGCAAGTGAGGGGCGCTTGCGGCAGCACTTCCTTGCAGAGATTTGTCGGCGTGCCCTGAGGATGCACCAGCTCGATGGTGACGTTCTGAAACGGCATGCCGGAATCCGTGCGCGCGACATGCGCAAAATGCCCCGGTGAGTAGTGGGTCTCACCGTCTTGCAAGATCTGGTGCAGTTCGGGCTTGCCTACGATGGCGTTGATGATGTCCGCGGCGCCCAGTGTGATGTACAGATACGGTAGATCGTGTTGATGCAGCAGCGTAGTGTCCAGCGGCGGCACCATCACGTTGTAGACGCGCGTGAAATCGTTCTGCAGCAGAAGGCGATGATGCGGCTCCTCGCTGATGGGAACAGGCCCCGGCGGCGCCGTAGGATCGTGCGGAGGAAGACTGTAGACGGGAGCTTGCGCTTGGAGCGAGGCGCAAAGCAGGCCGCAGAGCATCATGGCACAAAGCAGGCGAATGGCTGGTTTCATGGAGCGGGAATCGTACGATGCCGAAAGGCGCATGACAAGTTAAACGCAGAGAACTAGTGGGGCGTAGCAGGCGTACTCGCAGATTGTGCTTCCTCATGTGTTGTCTACGAAAGGCGCTCGAAGATGCCGGCGGCGCCCATGCCTCCGCCGATGCACATGGTGACCATACCGTAGCGGGCATTCTTGCGTTGCAGGTCGCGGATCAGCGCAGCGGTGAGTTTTGCGCCGGTGCAGCCGAGCGGGTGGCCGAGGGCGATGGCGCCGCCGTTGGGATTTACGCGCGCGGGGTCGAGGGCGGCTTGCTGGATTACGGCGAGGGATTGCGCGGCGAAGGCTTCGTTGAGTTCGATCACGGCGATGTCGGAGAGCGAGAGGCCGGCGAGCTTCAGTGCTTTGGGGATGGCGAAGACCGGGCCGATGCCGAACTCTTCGGGAGGGCAGCCGGCGGTGGCGTAGGCGACGAAGCGCGCGAGCGGCTTGAGGCCGAGGGCTTTGGCGCGGGCGTCGCTCATCACCACGGTGGCGGCGGCGCCGTCGCTCATGGGCGAGCTGTTTCCGGCGGTCACCGTGCCTTTGGCGTGGAAGGCGGGCTTTAGTTTGGCGAGGACCTCGAGGGAAGTATCGGCGCGGGGCAGCTCGTCGGTGTCGAAGAGAAATGTCTGCGTTGTGGGCTTCGCGGGAGAGGATTTGGAGGAGGCGCCATGGCCGTTGGTGGGCAGCGAAGTGATTTTCACTTCGACGGGGATGATTTCGTCTTTGAAGTTTCCGGCGGCGATGGCGGCGAGCGCTTTTTTGTGGGAGTTGGCGGAGAATGCGTCGGCTTGTTCGCGGGTGATGCCGAACTTGCGGGCGATGTTTTCCGTGCCGAGGCCCATGTTGATGTAGGCATCGGGATAGTGGTCGACCAGCCAGGGATTGGGGGATATTTTGTTGCCGCCCATGGGTACGAGGGACATGGACTCAGTGCCGCCAGCGACGATGATTTCGGCGGAGCCGCCGCGAATGCGCTCGGCGGCACTGAGTC
>CATPAM010000553.1 GCA_955651735.1 Candidatus Acidiferrales bacterium
CGGTTCTGGAAAAAGCACCACGGTAAAGATGCTCACCGGCCTGCTCGAGCCCACCGACGGCGAAGTCACCCACAACGGCCAAAACGTCCACAAAGACCTCGCCGCCTACCGCAAACGCCTCGGCTACGTCCCCGAGGAAGCCAATCTCTATCCTTATCTCACCGGCCAGGAATACCTCGACATGGTCGGAACGCTGCGCACCATGCCCGAATCCCGCAAAAACGCCAGGATCAAGTCCCTCCTCGAACTGTTCTCCCTCTGGCCCCATCGCCATGTCACGCTCGGCTCCTACTCCAAAGGAATGCGCCAGCGCATCCTCCTCATCGCCGCTCTGATGGACAATCCCGATCTGCTCATTTTGGACGAGCCGCTCTCCGGCCTCGATGTCAGTTCCGTCCTCATCATCAAGAATCTCATTCAAGCCTTCAGCGCCCGCGGCAAATCCATCTTCTACTGCTCGCACATTCTCGAAGTCGTGGAAAAAGTCTGCACGCACCTGATCGTCCTCCGCAAAGGCCAAGTCATCGCTCACGGCGCGACCAGCGAAGTCCGCGAACGCATCGGCACATCCTCATTGGAAGAAGTCTTCCTGCATCTAGTCGAAGAGAAAGACGTCACGAAAACCGCAACCGAAATCGTCGACGTAGTTGTATCGCCGTGACGCTGCCAGGGTAACGCCGGCATCTTGCTGGCGAATCACAAAATGAAATGAAACAATTCATCCAACAACGCTGGCAGGCCTTCTCCCGAACCCCGTTCGGCTGCCTGCTCCGCCTCTGCATCACCCGCATGTTCCACGGCGGAGGCGAACCCGGCGCCGGCGAATTGGACCTTGGCATCGGCGTCATCGTAATCATGCTCGCGATGCCCGGCATCCTCGTCTCACTTCTGATGTTTGAAAAATATGGCTCGCTGATTCGGTATTTGCGCGGCAATCCTATCTTCGACCCGTACACCACCACCATGCCCGACGAATATTTCTTCCTGGTGCTCTCCATGGTGGTTACCGGAGCCGCCGCGCTCTGGCGTTGGGACGCCCTCTTTCTTGATCGCCGCGACTACGCCAACCTCGTTCCTCTCCCGCTTTCCCTGCACGCCATTTTCTTCGCCAACTTGTCCGCCATCCTCACGCTCGCCGCTCTCTTTACCGTCGTTGTCAACGCTGCGTCCTTGGTCTTATTCCCCATCGCTGTTGTCGGCTCACAAAATTCCTTTGCCGTCTGGATTCGCTTTACTCTCGGCCACGCGGTTGCCGTCTTTACCGCCAGCGCCTTCAGCTTCTTTGCCGTCTTTGCCCTCGCAGGAATCTTGATGGCGCTTCTCCCCGCCGCGCTCTTCCGCCGCGTCTCTCACGCCGCCCGCTTCCTCCTCGCCATTATTCTTCTCGCGCTCATCGCCAGCAGCTTCACCGTTCCGTACCTGCTCACGCAAGTTTCTGTGCCTACCGCGCACAAGATCGCCTCATTTCCACCCGTTTCGTTCTTGGGCCTGGCGCGCACCATCTGGCTTCAAGGCGCCGATCCCTTCGCTGCAAAAATCAGCAGGGCGGCCTTATCAGCAGTGGGCGTCACGATGCTAATCGCTTTCGTCGCCTACGCGCTCAGCTTCCGCCGATCCTTCATCCGCATTCCGGAAATGGCCGACGTCGGTCCCTTGCCTCGCCTCCGCCATTCCATCTCGCTGCTCGCTCCCCTTCACAGAACGATCCTTCGCAACGCCCCGCAACGCGCCTGCTATCACTTCGTGGCCAGAACGCTCCTGCGCAGCGATGGCCACCTCCAAATCCTCTTGGGTTTTGCCGCCTTGGGACTCGTCCTATCCGCGGAAACGCTCTCCTCCGCGCCCAGCCTTCATTCGCTTGTGAACGGACAAACCCCTTCCGCGCAATTCCTCTCCGTGCCGTTCATCCTCGCCTACTGGGTCATCGTCGGAATTCGCTTCGCCTTCGAGCTCCCTGCCGACCTGCGCGCCAACTGGATCTTCCGCTACTGGCTCGATCCCGGCCAACAGGACGCCAGAGCGATCGCCCGCCGCGTTCTCCTTTTGTTTACGCTGCCCTGGCTGGCTCCAGCCGTCTTTTTCTCCGTCCTATTTTTCTGGGGATGGACCGCCGCACTGCTTCACGCCACCATCTTGATGGCCTGCACCGTCCTGCTTGTCGAAGTCGTGCTGATCCGCTTTCGCAAAATTCCCTTCACCTGTTCCTATCCGCCGTTTCAAAGCCACTCCGGCCTTATCTTCGTCGGCTATCTCTTCGGTTTCCTCTTCTTCACCGACTACCTTCCCCAGATGGAGCATTGGTCTCTCCTCAACCCATGGGAATCAATCTGGTTTGTTCCTCTGCTAGGCACTGGCCTCTTCGCCCTACGCCAATACCGCAAGCAAATGCTCGATATGGACAAGCACCTAATCTTCGAGGAACCCAGTGCCTCCACTTTCTAACCTGCTAACGCGGCCACAGCCTTTAGACCGGCCCTTTGCACCCGCCGACTTCGCCCCCTGAACATCAGCTTCCACATCCTCCACAAAAACGGTCAGGCTCTGCGTGCCGTAGCCCATTCTCGCCGGGCTGGCGCGGCGTTCGCGCGCCCGCTCGAGTACGATCCACGCATTTTCCAGATACATCTGCGCGCCGCTGATCGGCCCTCCCGGCTCGCCATATCGATAGTGCTCCGCGAAGCCGAATGTCTTTGTCAGCCACGCAATCGCTTCGCAACATCGCGATAAGCCACATGCGGCAGCACCGTATCCTTCGGTACGGACCGATTCGCGATCATCGCCTCAACTCCCGCTCAGCAAACCGGAGATTTACATCTCCACTTATTCAGCGCGCAACACTTTATAGTACGCGAGGATGCAGCCGCCCTCGATCGGCCGGCATTCCGTAAGGGTCAGTTTGATGCGATGTCGGGGATCGCGAAACGTGGGGATTCCTGAGCCGAGGAGAATCGGGTGAATGTTCAGGCCGATTTGATCCACCAAGCCCGCGGCCAGGAGCGACGTCGCCAATTCGCCTCCGCCCATCAGGCAGATCCCTTTGCCCGGCCGCCGCTTAAGATCGCGAACGAACCGGGCCGCATCGCTGGCCACGAGTTCGACACCGGGATCGTCGATGGCCTGGAGTGTGCGCGAAAAGACGTAGCTGTGCATGGCCTCCTTCCCGGTGCGGCGCTTGGCCTTCTTTGGCTTCCTTCCGGCTGCGCGGCTCTGTGTAGCCGCTACCTCGTACGTCTTTCGTCCCATCAGGATTGTATCGACGTCTTTCCAGTAATCGCTGATAGCATGCTGCACGTCCTTACTGAAATGCAGCCAGTCGATGGCGCCATCCACACCAGCCAGAAATCCATCCAGGCTGACGGCTCCGCCATAGGTCACCGTGCGCATCGTCTTCCTCCGTTCCTCTGTTGTATTCGCAACGATCCAGACCGTTCCGGACATGGGTGTTCTTTGCTGAACCTTCCAACGTGTCAACGCGCCCTATCACATTAGGCTCAGCGGGTCCATGTCCACCAGAACCGCGGTCTCGGGAATTTCTTTCAGCTCGAGATAGGTCATGGCGCCGCCGAGCACTCTTGCCAGGAGCGAGCGCTTCGGGGACTTCAGCAGGAACTGAAAGCGATGCTCCTTCTTCAATTTCGCCAGGGGCGCTGCGGCGGGGCCCAGGATGCGCAACCCTTTGCCGTCGTGCGGAGAAAAATATTCGGAGAGCTGGCGCGACCAGCGAATGGCTTTCTGCAAATCCGGGTCGCGCACGATTACATTGGCCAGCGAGGTGAACGGAGGATAGGCCATCACGCGCCGGAATTGCGTTTCGCGCTCGTAGAATGCCGGGTAGTCCTGCTTCACGGCGTCCTGAATGGCGTAATGCTCCGGATAAAATGTTTGAATGAGCACGCGGCCCGGCAACTCGCCGCGGCCGGCGCGGCCGGCCACTTGCGTGAGCAGTTGAAAGGTGCGCTCCGCGGCGCGGAAGTCGGGCAGGCTCAACGAGGAATCCGCGCTCACCACTCCGACCAGCGTGACGCGCTGGAAATCGTGGCCTTTCGCGAGCATTTGTGTACCCACAAGAATATCCAGCGCGCCGCCCGCGAACGCGCCGAGCGTTTCCTGATATTGGCGCTTGGTGCGGGCGGTGTCGCGGTCCAGCCGCGCGATGCGCGCGCCGGGAAATTCTTTGCGCAACCGCTCTTCCAAATGCTCCGAGCCTTCACCGAAAAAATAAACGTATTTCGACTGGCACTTCGGGCACTGTTTGGGTATTGGCTTCAGCGATCCACAGTAGTGGCATTCCAGGCGATTGCGCTGTTTGTGGTGCGTCATAGAGATGCTGCAATTCTCGCATTGCACTGACGCTCCGCAGCTGCGGCACAGCACGGACCAGGAATAGCCGCGGCGATTGATGAGCACCAGCGCTTGCGTTTTCTGCGCGAGGCACTCCGCAATGCCGGCGTGAAGCGCGGCGCTGATGGGGCTGGTCTGATGTGTTTTCGCAAAGTCTTCGCGCAGGTCAACAATTTCGACGCTAGCCATGGCGCGCTGCTCCACGCGCGAAGCCAGCGTCAGCAGTTCGTATTTTCCGCTGCGTGCGTGATGGTAGGTCTCTAGCGAAGGAGTCGCCGAGCCCAACAGTGCCGCCGCGTTTTCCATTTTGGCGCGCACGATGGCGACGTCACGGCCGTGGTAGCGCGGCGTTTCTTCCTGCTTGTAGCTGCTCTCTTGCTCTTCGTCGACGATGATGAGGCCGAGATTTTCGAGCGGCGCAAAAATCGCGGAGCGCGTGCCAACCACCACGCGGGCTTCACCGTTGCGCACGCGCCACCATTCGCGCGCACGTTCCAGGTCGCTCAGCGCGGAGTGCAGGACGGCCACGCCCTCGAAGCGCGCACCAAACCATGCGCGGCATTGGCGGCCGATCCACAGCGTCAGCGCAATTTCCGGGACGAGGATGATCGCGGTCTTGCCGCGCGCCAGCGTTTCCTGCACCGCGCGCATGTACACTTCGGTTTTGCCGCTGCCGGTCACGCCGTGCAGCAGCAGCACACCGAATTCTCCCAGCTCGAATCGCGCGCGAATCAATTTCAACGCGCTCTCCTGCTCCGCGTTCAATTCGTGAGCCGGCGGCACGTAGCCTGCATCAAACGGATCCTCTGCCGGATCGATGCGCTCCTCCCAACTCTCCAGCAACCCATCGCGCAGCATGCGGTCAATCGCGCTTCGCGAAACCTGCGCGACACGCAGCAATTGCGCCAGCGGCAACGGCCCTCGCGCCGCCAGCGCTGCTTTCACGCGTTCAGCCTTGGCGTCAAACACGGGCGCCTGAGCGTCTCCTTCGACGATACCTGCGACACCTTTCGACGCAATCACGCGCTGCGTCTTGGCTTTTCGCCCCAGCAGTGATTCGCGAATTTCGATGAATCCCGCGCGCCGCAACCGCTGCAGCGCGGCGTCGTCCAAGCC
>CATPAM010000554.1 GCA_955651735.1 Candidatus Acidiferrales bacterium
AATTAATCCCGCTGCAAGGGCTTCTTAAATAGCGTCAAATCCCTCAAATCCGGTCGTCTATGCGCTTACCAATACCTGCCTGGCGATTGCCGCAGGTTCGGGTTCGGCTGCCGAATCTTCCAAAGACAGCGCGACGTGCGCCATTTTCTCCAACTCGCTGCGAAAATTGGCCCAGTAATCGGCGCCTAAGGATTGCACGAAGCGGTCTTGGGTTTTGCGCCAAGCGGGGAGGCTGACAGCGAGGGTGCACGCGCCTTGGGAAGTCAGTGTGAGGAAGCGCTGGCGCTTGGTGGAGCGGTTGGAGATGAAAAGGAGGCCTTGCTTTTTGAGGAGGCGGAGGCTGCGTGTGAGCGTAGTGCGGTCGAGGACCAGAAGATCGGCGAGAGCGGAGATGGAGGTGGGCTGGGTCTTGGCGATGCCCACGAGAATGCTGAACTGTGTGGAACGGATGCCGAAAGGTTCGAAGGCTCGGTCATAGAGGCTGGTGACGGCGCGCGCGGCCCTGCGGAAGTTGAACGAAGCACAGGATCCGGTGCCGTGGAGATTAAGTTCGGAGAGGCGAGGAGGCATGGCAGAGGCTCCGATCTTGACTTGTATATACACCTAAGATATAACTTGTAGACTATCGTTTGTCAATTGCGCCGCGGGTGGCCAGAACCAGATGTTCTTAGCGCGTGGTCGAACACGATCGCTTTTCGGAATCTTTTTCCGACCCAGGGTGAAGATCATGAACATGGAATTTCAGTTGACGGAGGGCCAAGCAGAGGCTGGCAATGCGCAGAAATTTCCCACTCGCTACGTGCGCTTTGGGGCCTTCCAACTGGACGTGAAGCGACAGGATCTTCTGAAAAATGGCGCGCGTCTGCGCTTGCCGGGAAAGGTTTACCAGGTGCTGATCACGCTGCTCGAGCGGCCCGGCGAAATCGTGACGCGGGAAGAGCTGCGAGCGCGCTTGTGGCCTTCGGACACGCACGTGAATTTCGATGCGAACGTGAATACCACGGTCAACAAGCTGCGCCAGATTCTGGGCGATTCGAACGAGCAATCGGTTTATGTGCAGACCACCCCACGCAAGGGGTATAGCTTTATTAGCAAGGTGGAATTCGTGGAGCAGCCGGAAATGGCGGAGATTGCGCGGGCCGAGGCCCAGCTCTCGGAAGAAAATTCTTCTCTGCTGGGCGAGGCGGCGGGATCGAAATTGTTTGCGGCGCATAGCGCGAAAGTGTGGTTCACGGCGGCGGTGATCGCGCTGGTCGTTGCGGCCATGCTGTTCGGTGCGGCGATTACGCTGTATTCCCACCGAGCTTTTTAGGACTTGAAAAAAAGAGATCCGGAAGTACGAATTCGGGAGCGCTCGCTTATCGCTCGCTAGCCGGACCCTTCGGGGCTCAGGATAAACTAAAGCCCGGCCTCTACAGCTATGGTGCCGCGCAAGCCGAGGGCGTCGGCGTGCTCGCGAAGGGCGGCGATGCAGAAGGCGATATGCTCTTCGAGCGGGATGCCCAGCTCTTCGGCGCCTTTGCGGACGTCGTCGCGGCTGACGCCTTTGGCGAAGGCCTTGTCTTTCATGCGGCGTTTCACGGAATCCACTTCCAGATCGAGGATGCTCTTCGAGGGACGAACATAGGCGCAGGCGGTGAGAAAGCCAGCCAATTCGTCGCAGGCGAAAAGGGTGTGCTCGAGCTGGGACTGGCGGGGCACGTTGCAGTAGTCGGCGTGCGAGAGGATGGCGCGGACGATTTCCTCGGGGTAGCCTTGCTCGCGAAGGATTTTGGCGCCTTCGGCGGGGTGCTCCTTGTCCAGGGCGTGGGCTTGGTTTGGCCAGCGCTCGTAGTCGAAGTCGTGCAGCAGCGCGGCGACGCCCCAGAGCTCCTCATCGGCGCCGTGCGTGCGGGCGTAGGCGCGGACGCAGGCTTCCACGGCCAGCATGTGCTTGCGGAGGCTCTCGGACTGCGTGTATTCGCACAAGAGCTTCCAGGCGTCTTCTCGTGTGGGCATGGTGTCGAATCTCCTTCAAAGACGGAATAGCTTACCTTACGGGGGCAGAGGATTCACCACCGAGGGCGCAGAGTCCACAGAGAAGAATGGAACGGACCCCGAGACGACCAGGAATTGTCAGCGCACCAAGTAAATCGATCAACCGAGGAGAATTTGCAAGGCGGTATGGCCCTCGCGCCACGTTAGCGCTAATAAGAGCGGCAACAAATTCTTCGCTCACGGGTTGAGTAGAGAGTGAAGCTCAGCCGAGATTGCAAGAGAACTGTACGAGCGGACAGGCGAAAGCCTGGCGTAGTGTTTTTTTTGAAATGCGCAAACATAAAAAAAGTCTAAAAATACTCTTGACAGAAAAAGGCCATTCGCGAGAGACTCCCCTCGCGCCAGTTACTGCCTTCCCCCCGAAGTATGTTCCGACGTTCCTCTCCTATCCGCACGCCGGAAAAAGTCAGCGAGGAGTGCCGGTGTCCGCACAATTAGAGAAAGAAGCGGTTAGTTCGTTAGAATTGGATAGGGAAGTCATTCGCTGTAAGACATGCGGTCTAGTCCAGTACCGGACGCGCACGGGGAATTGCCGACGTTGCGTGCGCGCCCTTCCTCAGCGTTTGGAGTTCCTGATTCCTCCCCCAGAACCTCCGGAGGAAACCGGCGCTGAACCCGCGCAAGAGAGGTTTGCCAACCGCGAGACGGTCGAGAACATCGGCCAGCGTATTCGCCAGTTGCGCGAATCGCGCAGCATGACGCAAAGCCAGCTACAGACGCGCTCGAAGGTGTCGCGTTCGTACCTGTCGCGCATCGAGAGCGGCCAGATGACGCCCAGCCTCGGCACCTTGGAGAAGATCTCCGAAGCGCTGAACGTGGGGCTGAATCGCTTCTTCATTCCGGAATCTGACGGCGAAGCGCTGCTGGAGGATCCGTTCATCCAGGGATTGCGGCCGTTCCTGCGGCAATTGGATTGGGAACAGTGGCAATCGATATTGAAG
>CATPAM010000555.1 GCA_955651735.1 Candidatus Acidiferrales bacterium
GCGGTACATGCGAATTCGCAGGGACATTTTACGATTTCGAAATTGCGGACCGACAACTACGATTTGCGAGCATCGGGCAAGGGCGTTTACAGCGAGTGGGAGAAGAACGTGACAGTGCGATCGGGGCAGACGAAGTCCATAACGCTGCGACTGATTTATGCGAAGGAAATTCCGAAGGCTTATGCGAAGAGCCAGGCGAAGGAGTAGCGGCAAGAGTTGAACATTATTGCTGATCCATCCATCGCGACTTGGGACCTATGCGACCCTCTAGTTCCCTTCCACGCTTGTTGATAACAATAGTCCTCGCCGCCGTGTTTGCCTTTCGCGTGCCTGTCTTCGTCGACAGGCGGGAGTACTCGAGTGCGGTCTATAACTGGGCCAAGAATCCAACGCTTGAAAATGGAGCAGCCGTCGCATGGGAAAGCGTTATGTACCGACGCATCGCGCTGATAACGCATTTGGCGGCCGGAGGCGTCTTGTTCGTGCCCATAAGTGTGGGTTGGTCCTTGTTTGCGCGACGATCAGCGAAACCAGGTGAGTCGTTGAAAGATCTTCCCGTCCAGCAATCCAGGTAAACAAGACCGCCGCACTCCAAACTATTGCATTAAGAGGTGCTGGAGTTCGGCGAGGTCGTCGGGGGCTACGTCGGAGACGGCGCACATTTCCATGCCGGCTTTGCGCCAATCGATCCAGTGATAGCCGAGCTGGGAGCCGGAGAGCGGCTCGGAATCGGGCTCCGTGGTGGGCCAGACGAAGACGTTGACGAGGTGCTTGCGGCGCGCGTAGACGAGCACGGCGACGCTGCGGCCGTGGACGACGTCGAGGCGGCCGCCCTGCAGCGGAAATCCTTCGTTCACAAAATCGTGGACCGGCGGAGCGAAATCGAGCTTGCCGTCGAACCACGGCTTTACGGTGTGCTGATCGGTGGACTGGACATCTTCGAGGTGCCCAGGCTGCAGGGACCGCAGATGGGCGTCCACGATGGCAGAGGCCAGCGCGGTTTCGCCGTTGCTGCCGCGCAGGAGCGGAAGCAGACGCCAGCCGAGAAACACGGCAAGGAGAAATGTCGCGGCGACCGCGAGCCAGCGCCAGGGCGCCGGATTTCTTATCGGAATGACGGAGGGGCGGGTGGGAGCGCCAAGCTGCGTTTGCAGCTTTTGGCGCAGCGCGACGGGAGCGCGCTCGTATAATCCGGCACGCAGGAGGGACGAGCGCAAATTTTCGTTAGCCTCGAGGGCGGCGACGCAGTCGGGGCAGGAAATCAAGTGGCGCTCGAAATCAGCGGCACGCGCGGCGTCCAGTTCGCCATCCAGATAACCGTGGAGAACGGTTTGGGTGAACTCACAACTCACGGCCGGCCTCCTGTTTGTGCTGCGCTGCGGACTGGGTAAGAACACGCTGCAGCCGCTGGCGCGCGCGGGCAAGCGCGGACATCACGGTGCCAATGGGAGCGGAAGTGATGGCGGCGATTTCTTTATAGGAGCAGCCTTCGAGTTCGCGCAGGATTAACACTTCGCGAAAGCGTACGGGCAGCTCTTCGAGCGCGCGGGTGAGACGCTCGCGATTGTCGCCGGCAATGGCCAGTGCTTCGGGCGTCACGCTCGGCTGCGGGTGCAGCTCCTCATCGAATTCGGTCGTCAAGTCCACGGAACGATTTTTCTCCAGCCAGGTATAGCAGGTGTTGCGCACGATCTGCAAAAGCCAGGCGCGGGCGTCACCGCCGTGAAAGCCGCGGAAGAAGCGCAGCGCGCGCAAGATGGCTTCTTGCGCAACGTCCTCCGCGTCGGCGCGGCCACGCATGAGCCAGCGCGAGAGGTTAAAGGCAGCGTCGACGTGCGGCAGCACGAGCTGCTCGAAGCGCGCCCGGTCCTGCGAATCCAACACGTCCCAACCTTTCCCTTCCACACCTGGGCTCATAAAGGGAACCGCCTGGACATCGATTTTATTCCCAGTTTATGCGAATGACGCAGCGAATTAAAAAATTCAGCGAGCTGGAATAAGCGTGCAGCACGAATGGTCTGCACAAACGAAACACGTCCCAGAGCGGCGCGAGCAATTTGAAATGCCTCTCGACTCGCGCCGCTCTGTAAATGCACATGGATGCGTTTCCAACACGAGGACGTGTTCGGGAGAGCGGAATGACTAAAAACGTGAAAGATGAGATTTTGCACGATCACAACGCGGATGGAATCGATCGCCGCGGATTTCTGAAATGCATGGCGTGGGCGGGAACGGGCGCGCTTTGCGTGATGCAAGGCGGCGTATTGAAATCGTACAGCTTGAGCCGGCCTGCGGACCTGGGAGGCAGCGCGGCAGCGGCGGGCGAGCTGAGCTTCGTGCAGATCAGCGACAGCCACATGGGATTCAACAAGCCGGCGAATCCGGACGTGGCGGGAACGCTGAAGGCCGCAGTGGACAAGATCAACGGGCTGTCGGCGGCGCCGGAGTTCTTGCTGCATACAGGAGACATCAGCCACTTGTCGAAGCCGGAAGAGTTCGACACGGTGGACCAGATTTTGAAAGCCACCGGCACGGAAGTTTTCTTTGTGCCGGGCGAACACGATGTGTTGAATGATGACGGTGCGCAATTTCGCGAGCGCTATGGCAAAGGCGCGAAGGGTGCGGGCTGGTACAGCTTCGAGAAAAAGGGCGTGCACTTCATCGGGCTGGTGAACGTGATGAACCTGAAGGCCGGCGGGCTGGGAACGCTGGGACACGAACAGCTCGAGTGGCTGGAAGACGACGTGAAGCATTTGAAGTCGAGCACGCCGATTGTGGTGTTCGCGCACATTCCGCTGTGGACCGTGTATCCCGACTGGGGCTGGGGCACGGAAGACAGCGCACAAGCGTTGGCGTATCTGAAGAAATTCGGCTCGGTGACGGTGTTGAACGGGCACATTCATCAGACGATGCAGAAGGTGGAAGGCAACGTGACATTTCACACCGCGGCATCGACGGCATTTCCGCAGCCGCAGCCGGGGAAGGCAGATTCGCCGGGACCGATGAAAGTGCCTGCGGAGCAGTTGCGGAGCGTTTTGGGAATTACCGACGTGAATTATGTTCGCGGGCAGCATGCCCTCGCGGTGGTTGACTCTTCGCTGGCTTGAGAGCCGGAAGAGCACCGCGCGAATTCAACTGGAAAAAATAGAAAGGAAGAATCGTGATGAGGAGACGTGTGTGGATTCTAGTTTTGGCGGCGCCAGTGATTGTGGCGGCCGTCCTGTTGGTAAGCGGCGCCCGAGGTCTCGCGGCCAGTGCGGGACAGGCACAGGCGTCGAACGTGGAAGTGAAGATCGACAACTTCAGCTTTGGGCCGGCGACGCTGACGGTGGCGGCGGGAACGACGGTGACATGGACCAACCGCGACGACATACCGCATACCGTGGTCAGCGACGATAAGGTGTTCAAGTCGAAAGTGCTGGACACGGACGAGAAATTTTCGTTCACGTTCACGAAGCCGGGAACATACGGCTATTTCTGCTCGATACACCCGAAGATGACGGGCAAGGTGGTGGTCGAGTGACAAGCATCGGGAAGGCCTTCGATCCCAGTACGGTGCTGCTGGCCAAGCACGCGCAACATGTGGTGCTGGTGCATTTCCCGATCGCGCTGTTCATCACCGGAGTGGCGTTTGACTGGGCGGGCATGTGGACGAAGCGCAAGGCATTGGCGGAGGCGGCTTACTACAATCTACTGATTGCCGCGCTTTCGACACTGCCGGTGGTTGCTACGGGCTTGCTGGCCTGGCAGTTCCAGTTGGAGGGACAGAGACTGAAGGGAATCCTGTTGCTGCACCTGGTGATGGGCGGGGCTTCCACGGTGTTGATCTGCGCTGTGTGGTGGCTGCATTTTCGGGCGCGGCGACGCGGGTTGGCGGTGCCCGGATACCTGCGGAGGCTCGAATGTGTCGCGGTATTGGCGGTAGGGCTGACGGGGCATTTGGGCGGATTCCTGAGCGGTGTGAGCGGCGGCTGATCCAGCTGGCAAAGTCCTTAATTTCAGGTATATAGCAGGCCACTGTTCGCTCGGACGAGTAGAGCCCTAGTACCACGACCCGGGTACCCCGCTGAGTGGCTCGGGTGGCCCATTGAAGCGCGCAGACGCGACCCGTAATGTGCTAAGAACGGGTTGGGGGCCGCGCGGGGACAGCGGCCTCGAAAGGGGTCGTGTGCGAGCTACCCAACCCGCCAAGTTCTTCGACGCAAGAGTTCTTCCCTCCAAACGCTCACGCCAGCCGTTCGGGTTGGCGTGAGACCAGCAAAGACCGCGCATCCGTGAAAAGATAGGAACGTGACATGCCGTTGCCATGGCCGGAGGCTCGCGTGGGAAAAGGCTGAGACCAGCCTTTTCAGAGACTTGCGTGACGAGATGCTTCGGTTGACTGAGCGATTTGCGGGACACCTGCCGCCTGTGGCGGACATGGGGCCGGCTGCGGTCTCCCTGTTCGGCGTCATGCTGATGGTGGCGCCGGGGCTGGTCGCATCCAAGGCAGCCGGACCTGCGGCGGCGGATTTGAAGCCACACACCATCCCAGCATTCAACGAATATGTGAAATTGACCGACGCGCGTAACCAGGACGAACTGCGACGCGCGACGAGTTTGCTGTGGATCGATGGCTTGCCGGAGAGCGTGCGTGCGCAGGCCTACGAGGCGCTGAAGCGCGGCGAAGTCAAAATGCAGAAGCTCGAGACGCTCGAGAACGGAGAGAAGATCCGGTGTCTCGGCGGGATGATCCATCATTGGGTGGGCGTGGTTTTTATTCCAGGAGCGAAGGTGCACGACGTGTTGGGAGTGCTGCAGGATTACGACCATCACGCGCAGTATTATTCCCCAGACGTGGAGCGGTCGAAAATCGAATCGCGCAACGGGGATCATTTTGTGGTGTTCCTGCGCTTTCGGCGACACAAGGTGATCACGGTGGTGCTGAACACGCAGCACGATGTGCGTTATTTTCGCGATTCGGAGACGCGGGAGCACAGCCGAAGCTCGGCGGTGCGCATCGCGGAAGTGGAAAACGCCGGCAAGAGCGGCGAGCGCGAGAAAGCGCCGGGCGAGGACGGCGGATTTTTGTGGCGCATGGACACTTGGTGGCGCATGGAGGAGCGCGACGGAGGAGTCTACGTGCAGAGCGAAGTCGTTTCACTGACGCGAGATATTCCCGCCGGATTGGGATGGCTGATCGGGCCGTTTGTAACCAGCATCCCTAAGGAGACGCTGACGTTTACATTGGAAGCAACGAGAAAAGCTGCGGAAACAAGAGCAAAGAAATAAAACCGACGGCTTGTCCCCCGACTGTCTTAAGGCACCTGGCGTCTCTTATTCCCGCTGCTCGTTGCCGCCTGGCGCTTCTTGGCTAGCGTCGCGATCAGAAAATCCCAAGTCTCACGTGCATTGCGCTCCCAAGTATAGGATTGCGCAGTTCGAGCGGCATTTTCGCCGACACGCAAGCCAAGATCAGGGTCTGCGTACAGCCGGCGCACCAGAGAACTCAACGCCGTGACATCGCGAGGATCGAGGAGCAGGAAACCGTCCTGACCCGAGCGAAAGTATACCCCGTTTCGCGGCACCCGCGGCTGTGCTAAACTGCTCGGGTTTCCGCAGGATTTTGTAGGTCACTGCAGGTTTCCGCATCGTGATCTGCTTGCCGGCCGCGCGCTCGGGTAGGGCGGCGGGAAGGCGAACTTTCACC
>CATPAM010000556.1 GCA_955651735.1 Candidatus Acidiferrales bacterium
CCGGCAGGGCACTAGGCCTAGTTTCGAGCGTTTCCGACCCAATGCGATTTACGCTCCCCGTCCGGTGCGGGTCCACCAGCGTCTCCCTGTCTTTCACCGTCACCGATGTGTTCACCGCGGCGAGACTGAGCGAGATTCGGTGTTCCTCCGGCACCGCGGAGCGTATCTCCACCACTTCGTGAAACGCCGCAAACCCCGGTTGCTGCACGTCGATCTGGTAGACGCCGAATGCGAGCCGTCTCGCGGTGGTGGCGCCCGAACTATCCGTCACGTAGACTTGTCGGAACTGGTTCGCCTCGCAGACCAGCTCTATCGAACTCTTCACGCCGGAGCCGGAAGGATCTGTCACCTTCAGCCGCAGCTCGCCAACGTTGTTCTGCGCCCTCAACGCAAAGGCGAGGATCGCTAAGCCGAAGATCAAAAAGATAGGATATCTTCGCATTTCAAACGTAAAGAATTTAGACGCGCCTCCTGACCGTGATTGGATTCCGACCGCAGCCATTTCGGCTGCTTCGTCTTCCTGCAATTTCCCACGATCAGACTACCTAGTTGACCACGCATCGTCCGGCATGAGAGAAATCATTTGGAGAGCCGGTGTCGTGAAGAAACGCAAGAAGAAGCGATTCGAAGCGGGCAAGGAAGCCCGCCGGCGTGCCCGCGCCTCAGGCCTAGCGCCTGCGGCCACGCGGGTTATCCCCGACAAGCGAAAACGCCCGCCGACGCACAAAGAAGACTTACTGGAAGGCGAATCGTAGCGGCGGCGTTCAGACTGGCGCGCGGGCCAGCTATTTCTGACGCCGCGCCGGAAAAATGCCAGCTTCGGCGTCTCTCTCCCGCAGTAGGTCCGACCGGACCTAATTCTTCGATCCTCAACCGGGCTTGTTGGCCGGAACCGATTCGGTCGGCCGAAACAGCGGCGCGGGCGCGACTTTTCTCCGCTCCGCCAGCTCCGCCGCGATCCTCTCCAGATCATCCTTCACAAATCCCATGCTGCTGACGCGAACTTTTCCATCCGCATCAATCAGGAAAATCGTAGGAACATTCGTCAGCCCGTACGCGTTCGACGCCGGATAGCCCATCTCCTTCTCATCCAAAACCATCGGGAAGGTGGCTCCGTATTCGCGCGCGAAACCCGCCGTGGCCTTAGCATCGTCCTGCGAAATGCCCAAAAAGGTGACACCGCTGTCCCCATACCGCTGATAAAGCCGCTGCAGAAAGGGAAACGTAAACTGGCACACCGGGCAGGAAATCTTGAAGAACGCCGCCACCACCGGACCGTTTTCGCGCAGCACCTCCAGCGAATAACTCTTCCCGTCCAGCCCCTTCAACGAAAATCCGGGCGCAGTTTGCCCGGCAATGACATGCGTCATAGTGTTTTCCGCCCCCCATCCAGCGCGAAATCCTGCGCAAAATCCCCACGTAGCAATTCTAAACTAGATTTGCCTGCATCCAAGCGCGGCTTGCCGAAAAAATCTCAATAAAAAACGGAACGTCCCCGGGAATCTACGTACTTAGTGAAGTCGGCCTCAGTACCCGCAGCAAAGGCGGGAATTTGTTATGCTTCTCGCATGTAAATTGCGATTGGCCAATCTAGAGGCAAGTCCACTTGTAACGTGCGAGCTCATGAGCGAACAGAGCAAACTTAATTTGAACCGCAAGGAGTTCTTTGAGCGCGCTTGCCACGGGGAAGCGGTGCCCCGGGTGCCCGTGTGGATGATGCGGCAGGCAGGGCGCTATTTGCCGGAGTACCGCGCGATTCGGGCGAAGCACGCGTTCTTGGAGGTGTGCAAGACGCCCGAGCTGGCGGTGGAAGTTTCGCTGCAGCCGATGCGAAGGCTGGGCGTCGATGCCGTGATTGTTTTCTCTGACATTTTGATCGTAGCCGAAGGCATGGGGCTGCGGCTGGAGCTCGGCGATGCGGGCCCGAACCTGCCTGAGCCGGTGCGAAGCGAAGCGGACGTTCGAAAGCTAAATAATTTTGACCCGGAAACCGAGACGGGATTCTTGATGGAGGCCATCCGGCGCTTGGTGCGCGAAGTCGGGCCAACCGTTCCGGTGTTGGGATTCGCGGGCGCCCCGTGGACTCTGGCGTGCTACATGGTCGAGGGACGCACCAAAGAAGGATTTGCCACGACTAAGAGCCTCATGTACACGGAGCCGCGCACGTTTCGTGAATTGCTGGCGCGCATCGCGCAGGTGACGATTTCCTACTTGCAGGCTCAAATTAGCGCAGGCGCCGCGGCAGTGCAGTTGTTTGATACATGGTGCGGCGAGTTGAATTTGCGCGACTATTTGGATTTTGCGCTGCCCGCAGTGCAGGAGATTGTGTCGGGTGTAGGGAAGAACGTGCCCGTGATCTACTACACCAAGGCCTCGAATCACTTGCTCCTTGCGGCCGCGGATTCAGGCGCCGATGTCTTGAGCGTCGATTGGCGCGTGGATTTGCGAGAGTTGCGCAAGACCCTGGGTCCGAAAATGGCCCTGCAGGGCAATGTCGATCCCGCCGTATTATTTGCGCCGGAAGCGACGATCCGGCGTGTGACCCAGGAAACTGTCGCGGCGCTAAACGGCACAGGACACATCTTGAACTTAGGCCACGGGATCTTGCAGCACACTCCCGTGGAAAGCGCGAAGATCTTTATCGAGGCGGGGCAGCAGGCGCGATTTGCCAGCGAGGCGCCCGCTGTCGTGCCGTCGCGTTGAAGGGTTGAGGCCACGCGGTGACAGTCGTGAATCCATCTTTGCAGCGGATGCGCGAGGAGTTGCGCGTCGGCGAAGAATTTTTGGCGCGGTACAACCGGCCGGGCCCGCGCTACACCAGCTATCCGACCGCGCCGGTCTGGAATGATTCCTTCGGACCGGATGACTTGGAGCGCGTGCATGAAGAGGCCGAGCGCGCGCGCAGCCCCGTATCGCTATACATGCACATTCCATTTTGCGAGAGCCTGTGCCTGTTCTGCGCTTGCAACGTAATCATTCAGAAGGACAAGCGCGTCGCGCCGCCGTACCTCAGCGTTTTGAAACAGGAAATGGAGCGGGTCAGCCGAAGCGTTTCGAAAAATCGTGAGGTCGTGCAGTTTCATTGGGGCGGCGGCACTCCAACGTATCTGACTCCCGCGCAGATCGAAGACCTATTCGGCGCGGTGCGCGCGCGCTTTTCGTTTGCAGCCGACGCGGAAATCGGCATTGAGGTCGACCCGCGCGTCACGTCCCGCGAGCACCTCGAAACTTTGCGCCGCCTGGGATTCAATCGTCTGAGCATGGGGATCCAGGATTTCCATGGTGAAGTGCAGAAGGCCATTCACCGCATTCAGCCGTTCGAATTGACCCGCGATCTGCTCTTTGCCGCTCGTGAGCTGGGCTTCGACAGCATCAACGTGGATCTGATTTACGGACTGCCCTATCAGACTCCGGAGCGATTCGCACACACGGTTGACCAGATTCTGCAATTGGCCCCAGATCGCGTGGCCCTTTTCAGCTATGCGCACGTACCCTGGCTGAAGAAGCAGCAAGGCTCGTTTGCGGCGCACCTGCCAGAAGGGATGCAGAAGTTTGCAATTTTTCGCACCGGTCTGCTCAAGTTTCTCGAAGCCGGATATTTGTACATCGGCATGGATCACTTCGCGAAACCGGAAGACGAGCTGGCAATTTCACAACAGAAGCGCACGCTGCACCGCAATTTTCAGGGGTATACAACAAAAGCGGGTGCGGACTTGTATGGCATGGGCGTGACGGCGATCAGCGGGATTCAGAATGCCTACGCACAGAATCATCGCGAGCTGGCGGCATGGGAGAAGTCGGTCGGGGAGCGCGGCATTGCCACCATGCGCGGGTACCGGCTGTCGGAAGATGACCGGCTGCGGCGGGCGGTAATTAGCCGGCTGCTTTGCCATACCGTTGTCATTAAGGAAGAAATTGCGCGGGAATTTGGCATCGACTTCGATCGCTATTTTGCTGACGAGTTGGCGCGGCTGAAAGCTTCCCGCGAGGATGGCTTGGTTTTGCTCGATCCTGGCGAGATTCGTACCACATGGCTGGGGCGAATCTTTATTCGCAACTTGGCGATGGTCTTTGATCCCTACCTGGAAAAACAACAGTTGGCTGCCAAGCCGCTGTTCTCGAAAACGCTCTGACATGCTTGGTCTCTCCGCGGCATGACCTCTTCTGTTCCAGCGATTGTGGTGGGCGCGGGGATCTCCGGGTTGGCCTGCGCGTACGCGCTGCGCAAAGCCGGGGTCGACGCTCAGGTGCTGGAGGCCTCGCCGCGTGCCGGGGGCGTGATTGGTTCGGAAGTGCGCGATGGATTTTTGCTGGAGCTCGGGCCGCAGAGCTTTAGCGGCACGGCAGCGCTGCGATCGCTCTGCATGGAACTAGGAATCGCGGATCAGCTCGTCCAAGCGCCAGCCGGCGCGCCACGATACGTGTTGATTGACGGCACGCTAAAAGCCGTGCCGCTTAATCCCGCTGCCATGGTCACATCGTCTTTGTTATCAGCGAAGACAAAGTGGCGGATTGCGCGCGATGCGTTCGGTACTACCCGCTCTCCGCAGGAAGACGAATCCATCGCGAGTTTCGTCCGCAGGAAGTTTGGCGAGGAACTCTTGGACCGGCTGGTGGCACCCTTCGTTTCAGGGATTTACGCGGGGGATGCGGAGCGAATCAGTCTGCGTGCGGCATTTCCGCAGTTGTATGAGGCGGAAAAGTCTGCGGGCAGCGCAATTCGCGGAATGATGCGAGCGGCAAAGTCACGGAAAGGACCGCGTGAACGGCCCACCTTGCTTAGCTTTCACGGTGGCAATGAGACGCTGGTGCGCGCGCTTGCCGAGAAAATTGGTTCGCGGTTGCGCCTCGATGCGGAGGTGCTCGGAATTGTCGTTCGACGCGAGGCCGGAACTATCAAATTCGAAGTGAGGTTTCGCGAAGCAGGCAGCGAGCAACTTTTTGTCGCAGAACGTTTGGTGCTGGCTACGCCCGCGGATGTGGCGGGCGCATTGCTGCGCGATGTGAATGCCGCTTTCGAGCCAGTGCTGGGAGGGATCGAGTATGCGCCTGTGGGTGTTGTCTCGCTCGGCTATCGGCGGGAGGACGTTGGGCATTCACTGGATGGATTTGGATTCTTGGCGCCTCGATCCAGCGGGCTGCGCGTGTTGGGGTCCGTTTCGAACTCGTCGCTATTCCCGGAACGCGCACCGGCAGGCCATGTGTTGCTCACCAGTTTTGTTGGAGGAGCGACCGATCCCGGCGCCGCCGAGCTTTCGACCGGAGATTTGGCTGCGCTAGTGCATCGGGAGGTTGCTCCCATTCTACAGATTCGCTCTTCGCCGGTCTTTTCGCATGTTCAGGTTCATGGGCGGGCACTGCCGCAATACAACATCGGTCATGTGGAACGTCTTGCCGGGCTCGAGAAATTACAAGGCGACGTGCCGGGGTTGTTTCTTGCGGGCAATTACTTCCGTGGGCCGGCGATTGGGAATTGTGTGGAACTGGGGATGGCAGCGGCTGAGGCGCTAGTAACCAAGGCCAGGTCTGCATAAGTTCGGCGTTTGTGTGACCGCAACAAAGGTGGCAGCGCTACCTTACATCCAGTTAGATAAATTTCGCGTATAGTTTTGCAGGAGACGAAGAAGCGCAAACGTGTTCCTGGCGGTTTTCTCACCCGAGGGCAACGACGAGGTGTCGCCGGACGCGACGCTGATGCAGCAGCTTCTTCGCAGGGACGTGAGCGCTTTCGAAGAACTGTACGAGCGGCACTCGCGCATTGTGTACTCCCTGGTTCTGCGCATATTGCGCCAGGGCTCCACGGCCGAAGAGGTCGTGCAGGACGTTTTCCTGCAACTGTGGCGGAACTCCGCCCGCTATGACGTGAGCCGGCCGTTTGTGCCTTGGCTGCTGACCCTGGCGCGCAACCGCGCTCTGGACCACCTGCGATTAAAGAGCGAGCGGCAGCGCCGGCGCGAAGAGCAAACCGAAGAATTCCCGCAAATTGCCTCCGCGGCCCCGGAATACGAGAAGGCGTTGGACGAAGGACGGCGTGCAGAGCGCGTGCGTGCGCTGATCGGTACGCTGCCTTCGGCGCAAAAAAAGGCCATCGAGCTCGCCTATTTTGAAGGCTTAAGCCATTCCGAGATCGCCGCTTCGCTGAACGAGCCATTGGGCACCGTGAAGAGCTGGATTCGCAACGGATTGATGCGCTTAAAGGAAGGTTTGCAGGCCACATCGTGAGCACCCACGACCAATTCCGGGAGTTGATCGAAGCCTACGCCCTTGGCTCGCTTGACTCGGCGGACCGCGCCGTAATCGAAGCGCATCTGGCGAGCGGTTGCGCTGAGTGTGCAAAGGCTTTGGAAGAGGCGCGCTGGATCGTGAGTCAGCTTGCGCATCTCGCGCCGGCCGCCGAGCCGTCGGACATGCTGAAGGGGCGCTTGCTGCAAACGGTGCGCGCGGAAGCTGCTGGCGGTCCGGGGCGGCAGGAGGCCGTTCGCGGAGCAGCGGTTCCTTGGTGGCTATGGGCCGGAGTCGCGGCACTGTTGCTGTTTTCTGCGTACTCCACTTGGAACGAACGACACCTGCGCGACGCCGTTGCAAATCTGCAGCGGCAAGCCGAAGCCCAACGAGCAGAGCGGCAGAAGCTCGAGCAGCAACTCCGCGCGGCCAAGATTCAAGCACACGAAGCGATGATTTGGAGCGATCCGAAATCAGTCAAGATCAAAATGCCTCCGAAGGATCCGAATATGCCGCAACTCGAAGCCATGTGGCATCCGGAAATGGGGCTTGTGGTGCGCGGGTGGAAAGTGCCTAGCCCGGGCGAAAAGCGGGTGCTGCAGTTGTGGCTCATACCGAAGACCGGAGGCAAGCCTATGCCCTCCGTCACCTTTTGGCCTGATGCCGACGGGACGTTCACGGCGATGGTGGAGAATCCACCCGACGCGCTGTCAGACACGCAAGCGCTGGCGATTACCGAGGAGCCCATGGGTGGAAGCCCGCAGCCCACCAGCGCGCCAATGTGGGTCGGCGGAGTCAGCTAGGTAGTTCGGTCTTCCGCTCTGTAACGCAAAGCCAATCGTGTTTTTCGGCGCTCTGCCGCTTCCTCGTAGCGCCGCTTTTCGTCCGGCGTTTTCACGATAAGCGGGCGCACCGCATTTGGCAGCAGCGTTTTTTCGTCGATGGCCACAAACGTCACATAAGCGGAGGTCGTGTGCTTGCGTTCTCCAGTCAGCACGTTCTCCGAATACACCTCGACACCAACCTCCATCGATGTGCGGAAAACGCGATTCACTTGCGACTTCAGCATCACGATTTCGCCCAGACTCACCGGATTCCGGAAATCAATGGAATCGACCGAAGCCGTGACCACGTAGCTGTTCGAATGGCGATGCGCGGCCATCGCCGCCGCAATATCGACCAGGTGCATCACATGCCCGCCCAGCAGCTTCCCTAGCGCATTGGTTTGTGCCGGCAGCACAACCTCGGCCATTTCCGAGCGCGACGCGCCCACCGGTTTTCCGACCACCTGCGACTCGGAATTCTTCTTCGATTTCTTGGCGTTCATAGCTGTCCTGTCTGCACCAATTTGGCAAGGACCGTTGCATCGGTATAATACGAAACACCCCATGAGCGAACAAAAGAAAAGCCGCCGTCAGATGCTTGAAGAGTTCGTGGCCCGCAAACCCGACGACGCGTTTTCCCGGTACGGTTTGGCCATGGAGTGCATGAACAACGGCGATCCCGCCGCCGCGGACGAACACTTTCGCGCTTTGCTTGGCAGCGATGCCGACTACGTCCCTGCGTACCTCATGTACGCGCAATTGCTGGTGCGGGAATCGCGCGGCGCCGAAGCCCGCACGGTCTTGTCCTCTGGGATTGCAGCCGCTGAAAAGAAGGGCGACCAGCACGCCCGTTCCGAGATGGAAGCTTTGCTCTCCGAGATCGCTTAGCCTGCCATTGGCTGCCGGCGAGCCGCTTCGGCACAAGGTCTGGTATTATCAGCTATGGGATTCATGGGGCCTGAACGTATTCCGCTTTTCCCTTTGAACGTCGTTCTTCTTCCCGGCGCAATTCTCCCGCTACACATTTTCGAGCCGCGCTACCGCCAAATGGTCCGCCATTGCGTCGACGAAAAATGTGAATTCGGCGTGCTCCTGGCTTTGCCGAAAGGGATCGTCCGCGTTGGTTGTAGCGCGCAGGTGACCAAAGTCGTGAAGAGTTACAACGACGGCCGCATGGACATCATAACCGTCGGCCGCTCGCCGTTCCGCATAACGCAGTTGATGAACGCCGAGGCCTACGCGAACGAGCAACTCCTGGAAGGGCACGTCGACTTCCTCGATGACTGTGAACTTCGCACCGACGCGCGCACTCAGAATGAACTCATGCGGCTATACGAGGTCTGCCACACTTTAATCTTTGAGGACTATCCCAGAAATATCGAAGGCGAAGCAGCCGAATATCTCTCTTTCGTAGTCGCAAGCACGCTGCCCCTCGATCTCCTTTGGAAGCAGCAGATTTTGGAGTTGCGCTCAGAAGCGGACCGCCAACAACGGCTGGTGGGATACCTGCGCGAGTGGGCGCCGCATCTACAGAAGGAAGAAAGGGCGCGCACCCGAGCGGGTGGAAGCGCAATCAACTAGAGTTCATGCGCGGTAAGATGGTTCCGCGCGGAATGGGGCCCCAATGACTGCAAGCACATCAATGTCCGGCAGAACCGCGCACAACAAGCCGCGCACCATCGGCGAGTTGCGCAGCATTCCCGACTATGACGCCCGGACCGCTTCTCTCTCCGTCAAAAACGAAATTCGCCGCAATCTACTGCGCGCCATCGAAAAAGGCGAAGCGCTTTTCCCTGGCGTGCACGGCTACGAAGATACCGTCGTCCCGCAGATCGTCAATGCGCTCCTTTCGCGCCACAACTTCATTCTTCTGGGTTTACGCGGCCAGGCCAAGAGCCGCATCCTACGCGGCCTCGTGCAATTGTTGGACTCCGAAATTCCCGTCGTCGCCGGCTGCGAAATCAACGACGACCCCGTGCGCCCGATTTGCCGTGCCTGCCGCGAGAAAATCGCCGATCAGGGCGACACCACACCCATCGCCTGGATGCCCCGCGACCAGCGCTTCGTCGAAAAGCTCGCCACTCCCGACGTCACCATCGCCGATATCATCGGCGACGTTGATCCCATTCGCGCCGCCCGCGGTGGCCGCGATCTCTCCGATGAGCTGACCATTCACTACGGCTTACTGCCCCGCGCCAATCGCGGCATTTTCGCTATCAACGAGCTGCCCGATCTCGCCGGCAAAATTCAAGTCGGCCTGTTCAACATCATGCAAGAAGGCGACATTCAGATTAAGGGCTACCCGCTGCGCCTCCCGCTCGACGTGCTTCTTGTTTTCACCGCGAACCCCGAGGACTACACCGCCCGCGGTAAAATCATCACGCCCCTGAAAGA